>NZ_JBHSSS010000025.1:190234-263736 GCF_042659625.1 Nocardioides sp. GCM10027114 | reverse complement strand
AGAGCCCAGCCAGACCGGCCTTGCTCCCCGCCGCTCCCTGGCGACCCGGAGAACATTATGCGACCACCCCGCCCCACACAAATCGAACCCACGTGACCCCCGCCATACCCACGTTTCCGCAGGTCAGAGGCCATTCAAGGGTTCTGGACCACGATCCCCCGAGCGTCCGACAGGGCGGCGCAGCCGCTGAGCCGCATCGCCTCGAGCAGCTCCTCGCGCAGCCGGGCGTGCATCGAGGCGACGCCGGGCTCCCCGTCCACGAGGGCGAGCAGCGGCAGCCGGCCGAGGAAGACGGCGTCGGCGCCGAGCGCCAGCGCCGCCAGCACGTCGGTCCCGGACCGGACTCCCCCGTCGACGTACACGGGCGCCCGGCCCGCGACCGCCTCGACCACGCGGGGCAGCGCCTGCGCCGTGGCAATGGCGCGGTCGAGCTGGCGCCCTCCGTGGTTGGAGACCCACACCGCGGCGGCGCCGGCCTCGACGCACCGCACCGCGTCGTCGCTGCGGAGCACTCCCTTCACGACCACCGGTAGCCCGGTGACGCTCGCGAGCCACGCGACGTCCTGCGGCCCGAGGTCGGTGGCCTTGTCGGCGGCGGAGCCCTCCGCACCGTCGACGGGGTCGAAGTTCACCCGCAGCCGCTCCGGGTCGACGACGTCCCAGACGACCTGGTCGCCCGCGGCGTACTTGGTGCCGACGACCGGGGTGTCCACGGTGAGCACGACCGCCTCCGCGCCTGCCTCGACCGCCCGGCGCAGCAGACCGGTCGCGAGCGAGCGGTCCTGCGGGAGGTAGGCCTGCAGCCACCAGCGCGCCCCGGTCTCGCCGAGGTCGGCGAACCGGGTGCCGCTGTTGCTGGAGACGACCACGACCGTGCCGGCCTCGCGGGCCGCACGCGCCATGGCCAGCTCCCCGTCGGGGTGGACCTCACGCTGCAGCGTGGTCGGGGCGATCGCCCACGGCACCTCGGTGCGGGCGCCGAGCAGCGTGGCCGAGAGGTCGACGGTGGTCACGTCGCGCAGCGCGCGCGGCAGGAAGCGGACCTCCTGCCAGGCGCGGACGGCCTCGTCGGTGGTGACGCCCTCGCGGGCCCCCTGCACGACGTACTCGTGCAGGGGCGGTGACAGCGCGGCGCGCGCCCGGTCCTCGAGGACCTGCTGCCACCGCGCCGTCACGGTCAGCCGACCTCGATGCCTGCGAAGTTCTTCTTGCCGCGGCGCAGCACCAGCCAGCGGCCGCCGACCAGGTCATCGGCGGTGGGCACCTGCTCGGGGTCCTCGACGCGGGTGTTGTTGAGGTAGGCGCCGCCCTCGCCGATCGTCCGGCGGGCCTCGCCCTTGCTCTTCGCGAGGCCGGTGGCGACCAGGAGGTCGACCACGCCGGGCATCCCGTCGGCCGGGTCGACCGTGACGGCGCCGGCCTCGCGCAGCGCAGCGCCCAGCGTCGCCGGGCTGAGCGTGGCGAGGTCACCGCCGCCGAACAGGGCGGCGGAGGCGGCCTTGATGCGCTCGGTCTCCTCGGCGCCGTGCACCAACGTGGTGACGTGCTCGGCGAGCGCGCGCTGGCCGGCGCGCAGGAAGGGCTTCTCGGCGGTGAGGGCCTCGAGCTCCTCGATCTCCGCGCGGGAGAGGAAGGTGAAGATGCGCAGCAGCTCCCCGACCTTCTCGTCCTCGACGTTGAGCCAGAACTGGTAGAAGGCGTACGGCGACATCATCTCGGGGTCGAGCCAGAGGGCGCCGCCCTCGGTCTTGCCGTACTTGGTGCCGTCGGCCTTGGTGACCAGCGGAGTGGCGAAGGCGTGCACCTTGCCCCCGTCGGCGCGACGGATCAGCTCGACGCCGCCGGTGAGGTTGCCCCACTGGTCGGAGCCGCCGAACTGGAGCGTCACGCCGTGGCGGCGGTGGAGCTCGAGGTAGTCCATGGACTGCAGCAGGACGTAGCTGAACTCGGTGTAGCTGATGCCCGCCTCGAGGCGGGAGCGCACGACGTCGCGCGACAGCATCCGGTTGACCGGGAAGTGCTTGCCGATGTCCCGCAGGAAGTCGATGGTCGAGACGTTGGCCGTCCAGTCCATGTTGTTGACCATCGTCGCCGCGTTGTCCCCCTCGAAGGAGAGGAAGGGCTCGATCTGCCGGCGTACCCGCTCGACCCAGTCCTTGACCGTCTCCGCGGTGTTGAGGGTGCGCTCCCCCGACTCGCGCGGGTCGCCGATCATGCCGGTGGCGCCGCCGACGAGCGCGTACGGCGTGTGCCCGGCCTGCTGCAGCCGGCGCGCGGTGAGGATCTGGACGAGGTTGCCCATGTGGAGGCTCGGCGCGGTCGGGTCGAAGCCGACATAGAACCGGACACTCCCGGCGGCCAGGGCCTCGCGCAGGGCGTCGAGGTCCGTCGTGTGGGCGAGCAGGCCGCGCCACGCGAGGTCGTCGAGGAGGGTCGGGTCGATGGACACGCTGGGCCTTCCGGGTACGGGGTACGTCGGGGACAAGGGTGCCGCATCGGGCTCCCCGACGCCCAACCGGATTGCTGCCCGGACACGGCAGCCCGGACGACCGACCGGATGACGTCGCTACATTGGGGCGCGGCAGGGAGGACCCACGTGATCGCTGGCAGGTACGAGCTCGAGCGCGAGATCGGTCGGGGCGGCATGGGCGCCGTCTGGCTCGCCCGCGACGCCGTGCTCGGCCGCATGGTCGCGGTCAAGCGCATCGGCATGGTCCCGGGGGGAGGCAGCCCGGACCTCGAGCGCGCCGAGCGGGAGGCGAGGCTGGCCGCCCGTCTCAACCACCCCCACGTCGTGGCCGTGTTCGACCTCGTCACCGAGGGTGACGAGCGGTGGCTGGTTATGGAGCACGTCGACGGCAGCACCCTCGCCGAGCTGGTGCGGCGCGAGGGCCCGATGGCCCCGGACCGGGCCGCCTCGCTGCTCGCCCAGGCCGCGGACGCGCTGGCGGCGGCGCACACCGCCGGCATCGTCCACCGCGACGTGAAGCCGTCCAACATGCTGGTGACCGCCGACGGGCAGGTGAAGCTGTCGGACTTCGGCATCGCCCGGGCCGAGGCGGACGCGACGCTGACCCAGACCGGGCTGGTCACCGGGTCCCCCGCATACCTGGCCCCCGAGGTGGCGGCGGGCCAGCCGGCGACGCCGGCGAGCGACGTGTGGTCGCTGGGCGCGACACTGTTCCACGCGCTGTCGGGGCGTCCGCCGTACGAGGTCGGCGACAACCTGATGGGCACGCTCTACCGCATCGTCCACGAGGAGCCACCGCGCCTGCCGGACGCCGGCCGGCTCGGGCCGTTGCTCGCCGCCACCATGACCCGCGAGCCGGCCGAGCGCTGGCCGATGTCCCGCGTCCGGGACACCCTCCACGGGGGCGGCAACGGCCGCGCCCGGATGCCGGCAGCCGCCCCGGCTCCGTCCGTCTCACCCCGCCCCCGCGCCTCCGAGGACACGCACACCGATGTGCTGCCTGCCGGTGCGGCACCCGTGCCGCCGCCCGCAGCCACGCCGGACCCAACCTCTGGCCGCGGGCGCCGCAGCCGGGGCCGGCTGCTGGTGGCCGCGGCGGTCGCCGTGCTCCTGGGGCTCGTCGTCTGGCTGCTGCTCGGCGGGGAGGACGACCCCGGAGGGGCCCAGCCGCAGGGCGATCGCACGACCGCCACCCGTCAGCCCTCCCCGACCGGGACGGCCGAGCCCCGGCAGCCGTCGGCAGAGGAGATGGAGTCGTTCATCGCCGACTACCTCGCCACCGCCCCCAGCGACCCGGCCTCCGGCTTCCGCATGCTGACCGCGGACTTCCAGCGCCAGAGCGGCGGTATCGACGGCTACCGGGGTTTCTGGGACCGCGTCGCCAGCGCCGACCTGGTCTCGGTCCAGGCGGATCCGGAGTCGCTCACGGTGCGCTACACCGTCGACTACACGCTGGAGAACGGCGACCGGACGACCGACAACGTCCAGCTGGCCCTCGTCATGGCCGGCGACGGCTACAAGATCGCGGGCGAGAGCTGATCCTGGCTGCGGGACGCACCACCGCTGAAAGCCCGTCCCCGAGGGGCGCGCGCGCCTAAGGTGTCCTGCGAGGAGGTGGCCGACGTGGACACGGAGCCGGACGGGTTCTACCGCGACATCGTCGAGAGCTCGAGCGACGGCATCTGGGTCTTCGACCTGTCGGGGCGCACCCTGTTCGCCAACCGCACGCTGGCCGACATGTTCGGGGTCGACCGTTCCGAGTTCTGCCGCCTCACCGTCTTCGACTCCCTCGACGACGTCGGCCGCGAGCAGTTCCGGGAACACCTCGAGGACCTGCGCGCGGGACGGTTCAACAACGTCGACGCCGAGTGCAAGTTCGTGCGCCGCGACGGCAGCCACCTCTGGGTCCTGGTGAGCGAGCGGCCCCTGCTCGCCCCCGACGGCTCGGTGCGAGCCGTCCTCCACCGGCTCGCCGACTACGACGACCGCCGGCGCATCCTCGACGAGCTCCGCACCCACCGGCGCCAGCTCGCCGAGGCGCAGTCCATCGCACGCATCGGGAGCTGGGAGTGGGACGTCGAGCAGGACCTGATCACTGTCTCGGACGGCCTCCTCGACATCTACGGCCTCGACAGGGAGAGCTTCCCCGCGCACTACGCCCAGTTCCTCGGCACCGTCCACGAGGAGGACCGGCAGCGCGTCCACGAGGCCGTGCAGGGCGCCCTCGTCGAGGGGGACTCCTTCGTGTTCGAGGCCCGGCTGCAGGGTGCCGAGGACTGGATCTGGACCCGCGGACGCGGCGTCGTCCACCGCGACGTCCGGGGCACCGTGGTCTCGATGTCGGGGACCCACCAGGACATCAGCGAGAGCAAGCTCGCCGACCTCGCGCTGCAGGACCAGATCGCCCAGAACGCGCTGATGCGTGCCGTCGCCTCCGCTGCCAACGAGGCGCGGACCCTGGACGAGGTGCTCGGCCAGGCTCGCTCGCTCGTGCTGCTCCACGATGACTGGGAACGTGCCCGCGCGTTCCTGGCCAGCGAGGACGGCCGGTCGGTGCGGCGGCTCCCCGTCGCAGCCGCGGACGGTATCGAGGCGGCCGACCCCTGGGCGGACCCCGACCGCGACGAGCGGGAGCTCGCGCTCGCCACCCGGAGCCTGCAGGCCAACGCGTCGGTCTGGGACGAGGACCGCCTGACCATCGCCTTTCCGGTCCGCCACCGGGGCCGGGTCCACGCCGTGCTGACGATCACCTCGGCGCCGCCGCTGTACCGCCACGACATGATCCAGGCGATGGTCGAGCAGGTGGCGGTGCAGATCGAGCGGGTCGTGGAGCGCGAGCAGGCCGAGCGCGCCCTCGCCGCCGCCCGGGACTCCGCGATGGAGGCCTCGCGCCAGAAGTCGGAGTTCCTCGCGACCATGAGCCACGAGATCCGTACGCCGCTCAACGGCGTCATCGGGCTCAACGACCTGCTGCTGCGCACGAACCTCGACCCCGACCAGCAGCGGCTGGCCTCGGGTGTCCAGGCCGCTGGGAGGTCCCTGCTGGGCCTGATCAACGACATCCTCGACTTCTCCAAGATCGAGGCCGGGAAGCTCGAGCTCGAGCAGGTCGACTTCACGGTGCGCGACGTCTTCGACCAGGTCGCCGACGTGCTGGGGGCCAGCGCGCGTGAGAAGGGCCTCGACCTCGTCGTCGCCTGCGGTGTCGACGTCCCCGAGGTGCTGCGCGGGGACCCGACCCGGCTGGCCCAGGTCGTCACCAACCTGGTGTCCAACGCGGTCAAGTTCACCACCGCGGGAGAGGTCGTGGTCACCGTCGGGGCCTCGGCACACGCCGCCCGCAACACCCTGCGCGTCGACGTGACGGACACGGGCATCGGGATCGAGGCCGAGGAGCTCGACCACCTCTTCGACAGCTTCACGCAGGCGGACGCGTCGACCACCCGGGTCCACGGGGGGACGGGGCTCGGCCTGGCGATCTCACGGGAGATCGTGCGCGCCTTCGGCGGCGACATCGGCGCGCACAGCACGCCGGGCAAGGGCAGCCGCTTCTGGTTCACCGCTCTCCTCGACCACCCCGGGGGCGGCGCACAGAGCCCCGCCGACGTCAGGGCACGGGCCGTGCTGGCCGAGAAGCGCGCGCTGGTCGTCGCGACCGAGGTGCGCACCCAGGAGCTGATGCTCGCCCAGCTCTCCCGGTGGGACATGACGTGCGAGGTCCAGGCGTCCGCCGAGACCGCCGCGCAGGCCGTGGCGGCAGCGCGCCGGGACGGCGACCCGTTCGATGTCGCCGTGGTCGACCGGAACCTCGCCGGCCCACCCTCCAGCGGACTGAGCCTGGCGAAGTCGCTCTCGGAGGACCCCGCCAACGCCGGCCTCCCCATCGTGCTGCTGTCGGCGACTCCCGACCTCGACACCCCCACCGTGCACGACTACGGAGTCGACGACTTCCTCGTGAAGCCGGTGACCTCGCACGCCCTGCGGACGACCCTGGTCGACCACCTCGGTGGCGGCGATCCGGCGCTCGTCGACGCCCCGGCCGAGGCGGGTACCGGGCCCCGACCGCGCGTGCTCGTCGTGGAGGACAACCCCGTCAACCAGATGGTCGCCGTGGGTCTGCTCGAGGCGCTCGGCTACGCACCCGACACCGCCGACGACGGCGTCATCGCCCTCGAGAAGGTGGCGCACCAGGTCTACGACGCGGTGCTGATGGACGTGCAGATGCCGCGGCTCGACGGGTACGCCGCGACCCGCGCCCTCCGCGAGCGGGAGCAGGGCCGCCGAGTGCCGGTGCTGGCCATGACCGCGGCGGCGATCGAGGGTGAGCGTGAGCGCTGCCTCGAGGCCGGGATGGACGACTTCCTGACCAAGCCGGTGGACCCCGAGGCGCTGCGGTCCGCCCTCGAGCGGCTGGTCGGGCCGCGCCAGGCGGCGGCGACCGAGCCGGTCACGGCCGCGGACGTCCCGGCGAACGGGACCGGAGCGGCCGCGGCACCGACCGCCGAGCTCGACCTCGCCCGGCTCGACATGCTGCGCGACATCGCCCCCGGCGACACCACCTACCTCGACCGGGCGATCGCCAACTTCGTCGGCAACGCGCCCGGCGCGCTGGCCACCATCCGCTCCGCGGTGCGCGCCCACGACGTCGGCGCGCTCCGTCACGCCGCCCACCGGCTCGCGGGCAGCGCCACCAACATCGGCGTGGTGTCGGTCGGGGAGGCGGCGCGAGGCCTCGAGGAGGTCGCCGACGCCGGGACGACCGACGGCACCGAGGAGCTGCTCGCGGCGCTCGACCGGACGCTCGCCGAGGGCACCGCGGCGCTGCTCGCCTACCAGGCGTCGTACCGGGGCGCCGAAGCCGTCTGAGACCCCGCCGGTGGCAGAGTTGGGTCATGAGCGACGACCCGACCGCCGCACGCGCGAGCGAGCTGCTGCGGCTGCACCGTGACCCCCGCCTGCTGACCGTGGTGAACGTCTGGGACGTCATCAGCGCCCGCGTGGTGGCGGACGTGCCCGACACGGCGGCGCTCGCGACGGCCAGCCACTCGATCGCCGCGTCGCTCGGCTACGAGGACGACGAGAACATCCCGGTCGACCTCATGCTCGAGGCGGTGGGCAGGATCGTGGCGGCCACGTCGCTCCCGGTCTCGGCGGACCTCGAGGGCGGCTACGGCGACGCGGCCGAGACCGTGCGCCGGGCCATCGGACTCGGGGTCGTGGGCGCCAACATCGAGGACCAGATGAAGCCCGTCGCGGAGGCCGCCCGGCAGGTCGAGGCCGTGATGCGGGCCGCCGAGGCCGAGGGCGTGCCCGACTTCGTGCTCAACGCCCGGACCGACACCTTCCACCTCGGCCGGCGCAACGACCCCGCCGACAACCTGGCGGCCTCCATCGAGCGCGGCCGCGCGTACCTCGACGCGGGGGCCCCGCTCGTCTTCGTGCCGGCCAGGCTCGACGAGGCCCAGGTGGAGGAGCTGGTGGACGCCTTCGGTCCGCAGCGGCTGTCCCTCATCGCCATCCCGGGGACGCCGCCGCTGCGACGGCTGGAGGAGCTCGGCGTCGCCCGGGTCTCCTTCGGACCGATGTCGCAGAACGTCGCGCTCACGGCCCTCCAGGAGCTGGTCGAGGAGGTTCACCGCGGCGGTGGCGTCCCGGCCTCGATGCGGATCCTCAACTGACGAACGGCGTGACCTGACACCTTTCGCCGGCGGGTGGCACCGACCTCACCGTGGGTTCACCGGGCGTTGACCTGCTGCCCGTGGCATCACCCCATGTCTCGGGCCACCTCGCGCACGCGCGCGCTCCTCCCCGTCCTGTCCTCCTTGCTCGCCACTCCGGCGCTGGTGCTCCCCCCGCTCGCCGCGTCACCCGCCGCGGCCGACGGCGACCACCCACCCCGCCACGAGGGAAGGAGCGGCTTCGACCTCCAGGCCCACCGGGGCGGGCTGGGCCTGACCGTCGAGAGCACCGTCCCGGCGTTCGCCAACGCCCTCGAGCTCGGGGTCAGCACGCTCGAGCTCCACGTGCAGATCACCGAGGACCGGGTCGCCGTGGTCACGCACGACCGGAAGGTCGACGACAAGAAGTGCCGCGACACCGCACCGACGACCCCCGGCGACCCGGAGTGGCCCTACGTCGGCAAGTACGTCCACACCCTGACGCTGGCCCAGGTGAAGACCCTGGACTGCGGGTCGCAGCGTCAGCCGGCGCACCCCGACCAGGAGCTCCATCCAGGCGAGCGGATGCCGACGCTGGACCGGGTCCTCGACCTGGTGAACGACTACCGGGCGCACGGCGTCCTGCTGAACATCGAGACCAAGGTCGAGGCGGGAGCCCCGTCGGAGACGGCCCCGCGCGAGCGGTTCGTGCAGGAGGTCGCCCGCGACGTCCGGGAGGCCGGCCTCGTCGACCAGGTGACGATCCAGAGCTTCGACTGGGGCGCGCTGATGCGGATGGCCGAGGTCGAGCCGCGCTTCCCGACCGTGGCACTCACCAACCACGACTTCCTGCAGGTCGACCAGCCCGGCGCGTCCCCGTGGCTGGGCGGGCTCGACATCGACGACTTCGACGACGACCCGGTGGCGGCCGTCGACTCGTTCGGTGCCTCGGCGTTCTCGCCCGTCCACGGCTTCCCGCAGCACGGGACGGTCTCGGACCCGGACTACCAGCCCTACGTCACCCGCGACATGGTCGACCGCGCCCACCGTCGTGGCATCGCGGTCGTCCCGTGGACCGTCAACGACGCCCCGACCATGCGGTCCCTCATGGACGTCGGCGTGGACGGGCTCATCACCGACTATCCCGACCGGCTGCGGGAGGTGATGGCGGAGCGCGGGCTCCGACTGCCCCGCGGGTACGACGCGCCGCGAACGGGCGGTGTCGAGCCGCTCGACCGCGCCCACGCGCACAACGACTACGAGCACCCCCGCCCGCTGCACGACGCCCTGTCGCACGGCTTCACCAGCGTGGAGGCCGACGTGTGGCTCGTCGACGGCGAACTCCTCGTCGCCCACGACCGCCACGAGGTGCGGCCCGGGCGGACACTGGAGTCGCTCTACCTCGACCCCCTGGTCGAGCGCACGCGCGCCCACGGGGGTGACGTCTACGTGGACTGGGACGGCGAGCTCCAGCTCCTGATCGACGTCAAGAGCGAGGCGGGGCCGACGTACGACGCAGTGGACGCGGAGCTGCGCGAGCATCGCCGGGTCCTGACCCGGTTCTCCGGGACGGCGGGGTCGGGCGAGATCCGGCACAACGCGGTGACCGCGGTCATCAGCGGCAACCGCGACCTCCCCGCGATGCGGGCGCAGCGGGTGCGCTACGCCGGCTACGACGGTCGGGTTCCCGATCTGGGCTCCGGCCTGACGGCGTACGACGCCCCGCTGGTGAGCGACAGCTGGGCCAGGAACTTCACCTGGCAGGGCGTCGGCCCGATGCCCGAGGGCGAGCGGGAGCGGCTGCACGACCTCGTGGACCGGGCGCACGCCGCCGGTCAGCGGATCCGCTTCTGGGCGACCCCCGACCTGCCGACCCCGGCCCGGGACGCGGTCTGGCGCGAGCTGCTCGCCGCGGACGTCGACCACCTCAACACCGACGACCTCGCCGGGCTGGAGGCCTTCCTGCGCACGCACGACGGCTGATCGGCCAGCTGGTGGGCCAGACCAGCGGGGCGCCCGCCGGAAAGCTCTTGGCAGGGCGACCACCATTTGCCTATAACAGTGTTCCAATGACTGGAACACGATCCTACCGAATGTCGGCGCGTGCCGCCGCGGCCGAGGCCACCCGTCTCCGGGTGGTCGAGGCGGCGGCGGCCGCGTTCGACGCGCACTGGTACGACGACGTCACGCTCCGCGGCATCGCGGCGGACGCCGGCGTCGCCCTGCAGACCGTCGTCAACCACTTCGGCACCAAGGAGCAGCTCTACGCCGCCGCGGCCGAGCTGTCCTCGCAGCGGGTGCACGACGCCCGCTGGCAGGTCGCGCCCGGCGACGTGGACGCCGCCGTGGACGTCGTCGTCGACGGCTACGAGCGCCACGGCGACGCCTACCTGCGGGCGCAGGCGGTCGAGGACCGCATCGCCGTCGTGAAGCCGGCGGTCGAGCGCGGTCGCCGGCTCCACGAGGAGTGGGTGGCCGCGGTGCTCGGCGCAGCCCTCGAGGGCCTCCCCCCGGCCGCCCGGCGACGCCGCCTCGCCCAGCTCGTCGTCGCCACGGACGTCCTCACCTGGAAGCTGCTGCGCCGCGACAAGGGGCTCAGCCGCGACGAGACCACCCTCGCGATGCGCGAGCTGGTGCTGGCCCTGCACCCGACCCAGAACCACTGAACCGGAGAACCACCATGTCGTACTTCCTGATGACCATCTGGCACGGCGGCGGCTCGACCCCACCCCTCATGAGCGTCGCCCGCTCGCTCGTGTCTCGAGGCCACGAGGTGCGCGTCCTCGCCGACGCGATCCTCGAGGACGAGGTGCGCGCCGCCGGCGCCGCCCACGTGCCGTGGACCAACGCACCGCAGCGCACCCGGCCGGACCTCGCCGACGACCACATCCGCGACTGGGAGCCCACCGACCCCCTGGAGGAGTTCGGCCGGATGCGCGACCGGCTCTCGGTCGGACCGGCCGGGGCCTACGCCCACGACGTCCGGGCCGAGATCGAGGTCCGCCGCCCGGCCGCCGTGCTCACCGAGGCGCTCCTGATGGGCCCGCTGCTCGCGGGCGAGGCCACCGGCGTGCCGGTGGTGGCGCTCAGCTCCACCATCAACATGGCGCCCACCCCCGGGGTGCCGCCGTTCGGCCCCGGCTTCCTGCCCGCCACGACGGACGCGGAGCGGGAGCTGCACGCGCAGGTAGCCGAGCAGAACCTGGCCGCCTGGAACGTCGCGCTCCCGGTGCTGAACGCGGCGCGCGAGGAGCACGGCCTCGGTCCGCTCGGCCACGTGCTGGAGCAGTTCACGGCGGCGGCGCGGGTCCTCATCCTGAGCAGCGCGGCCTTCGACTTCCCCGGCGAGCTGCCACCGGTGGTCAAGCACGTCGGACCGCGCCTCGACGACGTCGCGTGGGCCGAGCCGTGGACGCCGCCGCCCGGGGACGACCCGCTGGTCCTGGTCGCGCTCAGCTCGGAGTTCCAGGACCAGGCCGACGTGCTGCGCCGCATCGTCGACGGGCTCCGCGACCTGCCCGTCCGCGGCCTCGTCACCACCGGACGCGGCGTCGACCCGGCGGAGGTCGCCGCACCCGACCATGTGCAGGTGCGGCGCTCCGCGCCGCACTCGGCCGTGCTGCCGCACGCCGCCGCGGTGGTCACCCACGGCGGCCACGGCACCGTCCTCAAGTCGCTGGCCGCGGGCGTGCCGCTCGTCTGCCTGCCGATGGGTCGCGACCAGCACGACATCGCCGCCCGGCTCGAGCACTCGGGGGCCGGCATCCGTCTCCCCGCGAGCGCTGCTGCGGCGAGCGTCGGCGACGCAGTCCGGTCGGTCCTCGACGACCCGGCCTACCGTGCGGCCGCCGGTCGCCTGGCGGCGGCGATCGCCGAGGAGACCGCCACCGACCGGGCGGTCGCGGAGATCGAGGCGCTGGTCGGCGCGACCGTCCCCGCCTGACCCCGGTCGGCGGTCAGGAGCGGGTCGAGCGCAGCGCCTTGAGGCCCAGGCCGCCGAGCAGGCCGGCGATCACGAAGTTGCCGACGATCAGGACGGAGTGGGCGACCCAGTAGCCGGTCGCCCGCTCCTCCCCCGACTGGTACGCCGCGAGCAGGTTGCGGGCGAAATTGCCGAACGTCACGACGTTCCACACCGCCACGGCGAGGAGCAGGACGGCGTGCTTGCGCTGGAAGATCACGGGTTCTCCTTCTTGCGTCGCATCATCGCGACGAGGGCGAGGGCGGTGGCTCCGCCGGCGGCGAACGTCTTCGCCCGGCCGCCCCGGGACGCGGGCTCCCGGACCGGCTCCCGCAGCTGGACCTCGGCAAGCTCGTGCATCTTCGCCTCCTCCAGCGCCTTCTGCTCGCGGCGTTGCCGCGCCCGGGGGGCGGTGTGGGCCCAGGAGGCGGCGTACAGGATCACGCGGGAGAAGTAGTTGATCCAGACGACGAGGATCAGCGCGATACCGAAGGCCTGGAACGCCGGCCGACCCTCGATGGAGCCCAGCAGCAGGAACGAGAGCGCCTTGAGCGCCTCGAACGCGATCGCGCCCAGGAGAGCGCCCTTCCACAGCGACACGGTCGGCGTCCTCGGGCGGCCGGCGAGGCGGAAGACGGCGAAGAAGAGCAGCACGTTGGCGGCGAAGCCGATGGCGCGGCCGGCCAGCTCCACGAGCCAGCTCAGCTCGGTGTCGAGCCCGACCCAGCCGAGCATCAGGTCCGAGAAGGCGGTGACGAAGCCGGAGACCGCGACGCTGAGGAAGAGGATCGTGCCGATGCTCGCCAGCGACAGTGCGTCGCGCAGCTTGCCGATCACGAAGTTCGGCTGCGCCCGCTTCGGCATCTCGAAGACGACCTCGAGGGCGTTCCGCACCGCGGTGACCCAGCCGAGCCCGGAGTAGAGCACCAGCAGGATGCTGAGCGGTCCGACGACGGAGGCGGCGCTCTCGATGGTGGAGACCGAGATCTGCCCGGAGCCGTCACCGATCAGCCCCGGCAGGATCTGGTCGAGCGCCTCGGTCAGGTTGTCGCGGGCGTCGGGGTAGACCCGGGAGATGATCCCGACGACGAAGAAGGACAGACCCATGATCGGGAAGAAGGACAGGAACCCGAAGTAGGTGATCGCGCCGGCCTGCTGGGACGCCTCGACCTCGCCGTAGTGCTTCTGCATCCGCACCGCGTGGTCGACCACCGGGCGGCGCTCGCGCACGTCCCCGACGGTGCCGGTGACGCGGTCCTTCAGTGACGACATGGGTCAGCCCCCTGGGGGTCGCTGGAGCGGGAAGTCACGTGTGGGTTTCCACCCGGACTGCTCTTCATGCACGTAGAGGTGGAACTCGTCGGCCTCGAAGACGCAGTCGAACGTCGCCAGCTCCTCGAACGCCCGGTCGAGCGCCTCGTCGGGAAGGTGGTGGGCGATCGTCACGTGGGGGTGGTACGGGAACTGCAGGTCGACCTCGAGCGGGCCCCGCCGCAGCGCGAACGCGAGCTGCTCGCACTGGGAGATCCCCTCGGCAACCGTCACGAAGACCACCGGTGAGACGGGACGGAAGGTGCCGGTGCCGCGCAGGTGTACGCCGAACGCCGGCATCCGGCCCGCCACGTCCTCGAGGTGGCCCTCCAGCACGGGCAGGTCGTCGTCGGCCACCTCGGTGGGCGGGATGAGCGTGATGTGGGTGGGGATCATCGTCGCGGTGGTGTCACCCACCGACGTCCGGTAGTCCTGGAGCTCGGTCGCCCACGGCTCGGGGATCGCGAGGGCGACTCCGATGGTCGGCATCCGGCAACCCTACTGAACCGGGGCCACGAAGCCGACCCGCTGGTAGACGTCGCGCAGCGTCGCGTCGGCGACTGCGTGGGCCTGCTCGGCGCCACGCCGCAGCACGTCGAGCAGGTAGGTCTGGTCGTCGAGGAGCTCCAGAGTCCGCTCCCGGAACGGGGTCACGAAGTCGATGACCACCTCGGCGAGGTCCTTCTTCAGGTCGCCGTATCCGCGGCCGGCGTACTGCTCCTCGAGGGAGGCGATCGACCGCTCGGCGAGCGCCGAGTAGATGGTCAGCAGGTTGCTGACGCCGGGCTTGCCCTCCGGGTCGAAGACGATCTCGGAGCCGGAGTCGGTGACCGCGGAACGGATCTTCTTGGCGCTGACCTTGGGCTCGTCGAGCATCTCGATGATGCCGCTGGGCGAGGACGCCGACTTCGACATCTTGGCCTGCGGCTCCTGCAGGTCGAGGATCTTCGCCGTCGACTTCAGGATGTACGGCTCGGGGAGCCGGAAGGTCTTCTTGAAGCGGCTGTTGAACCGCTGCGCGAGGTCGCGGGTGAGCTCGAGGTGCTGCCGCTGGTCCTCGCCGACCGGCACGAAGTGCGGGCGGTAGAGCAGGATGTCGGCCGCCTGGAGCACCGGGTAGGTGAACAGTCCGACGCTCGCGGCGCCCTCGCCGCCCTTCGCCGACTTGTCCTTGAACTGCGTCATCCGGCGGGCCTCGCCGAAGCCGGTGAGGCACTGCAGCACCCAGCCGAGCTGGGCGTGCGCCGGGACCTGGCTCTGGATGAAGATGGCCGACCGGTCGGGGTCGATGCCCATCGCCAGCAGCTGGGCGGCGGCCCGCAGCGACCGCTCGCGGAGCACCTTGGGGTCCTGCTCGACCGTGATCGCGTGCAGGTCGGCGATGAAGAAGAACGGCTGGTAGTCCTCCTGGAGGTCCACCCACTGCCGGAGCGCCCCGAGGTAGTTCCCGAAGTGGAACGAGTCGGCGGTCGGCTGGATGCCCGAGAGCACGCGCGGCCGGGCGGTCCCGGTGGCCGCCGTGTGGGCGGCGACCTCGGGTTCGGTCGTGGTGGCCATGGGCGTCATTGTTCCCGATCGGGCGACTTCCGGAGGTGCCGGGGTCGGGCCGCCCGGTTATCGGTTTGCCGCGCCCGGTGGCCGCTGGCAGGGTTCCGGCATGTCGCCCGCCCCCACCCTCACCGACGGCACGGTCACGCTGCGGGCGCACCGCCCCGACGATGCGCAGGGCTCGTTCGAGCAGTGCTCCGACCCGCTGTCACAGGCGTGGACGACCGTGCCGGTCCCCTACGCGTACGCCGACGCCGAGCACTACGTCGGCACCGTGATGCCGAAGGGCTGGGCGGACGACACCGAGTGGGGCTTCGCGCTCGAGGTGGACGGCCGGTACGCCGGCACGATGTCGCTGCGCAACGAGGGCCACGGCCGCGCCGAGGTCGCCTTCGGGTCCCATCCGTGGGTCCGCGGGAAGGGTCATGTCGAGCGCGGGCTGCGGCTGCTGCTCGCGTGGGGGTTCGAGGAACGCGACCTGCACACGGTCGTGTGGTGGGCCAACCGCGGCAACTGGGCCTCGCGCAGGCTCGCCTGGCGGCTCGGCTTCTCCTTCGACGGCACCGTCCGCCGCTGGCTGCCCCAGCGCGGCGAGCTGCTCGACGGCTGGGTCGGGACGCTGCTGCGGGAGGATTCCCGCGAGCCCCGCACGGCCTGGCTCGACTGCCCCGTGCTCGAGGCCGGCGACCTGCGGCTGCGGCCCCTGGCGCCCAGCGACCTGCAGCGCGTCGTGGAGGCGTGCGCCCACCCACACACCCAGTTCTGGCTGGCGGGCCTCCCTCGCGCTTTCGACGCGGCAGACGGCGCTGCCTACCTGGAGGATGTGACCGAACGACTCGCCACCGGCAAGGGCATCAGCTGGGCGGTGGTCGAAGAGGGCACGGAGGACCTGCTGCTGGGCGTGACGAGCCTCTTCGACGTCCGGATCGGGCGAGAGTGCGAGTTGGGCTTCTGGTCGCACCCCGACGGCCGCGGCCGGGGCCTCATGACCCGAGCAGCGGAACTCGCGATCAGGCATGCCTTCGGAGCGCTCGACGTTCAGCGGCTCAGTGCCTCAGCCACGGTCACCAACTGCGCCTCGCGGGCGCTGCTCGAACGGGTCGGGATGCGCCCGACCGGCGTCTCGCGCCAGGCCGCCCGTACCGGGGACGGCGCCGTGCTGGACCTGGCCCGCTACGAGCTGCTGGCGTCGGAGCGCGCGGACCGACCCCGGACGTGAACCAGCGCCGAGGCGCCGATCACCAGGAAGCCGGCGACCGCGAGCCCGGCACCGACGACCGCGGTCATGCGGTAGCCGAAGCCACCGAGGATGACCAGGCCGCCGACCCAGGCGCCCAGGGCGTTGCCGACGTTGAGCGAGGCGTGGTTCATCGCCGCACCGAGGGTCTGGGCGTCTCCGGCGACGTCCATGAGCCGCAGCTGCAGGTTCACCACCAGGACCGAGGCGATGACGGTGAGCAGGAAGGCCGGGGCGAGGTTCCACCAGCCGTAGGGGGCCAGCAGGGCGAACAGCAGCAGGATCCCGACGAGCCCGATCGAGGAACCGAGCAGCGAGCGCAGGATCGACCAGTCCGCCAGGTGACCGGCCACCCACGTGCCGACGACCATGCCGAGGCCGAGCACCAGCAGGAAGACCGGCACCGCCGACCTCGGCAGGCCACCGACCTGGGTGACGGTCGGGGCGATGTAGGAGAAGACGGCGAACAGCCCGCCGAACCCGATCGCGCCCGCGAGCAGCGTGAGCCACACCTGCGGCTTCGCGAAGGCGGCGAGCTCCCGACGCCCCGTCGCCTCGGGGTTGCCCGGGTACGACGGCACGAACGCGACGATCAGCGCGAACGTCAGCACGGCCAGCGCGGCCACCGCCCAGTAGGCGGATCGCCAACCCACGTTCTGGCCGAGCCACGTCGCGGCCGGGACGCCGACCACGTTGGCGAACGAGAGCCCGAGCATCACCGCGGCCACGGCCCGGCCCTTGCGACCGGCCGGTGCCATGCTGGCGGCCACCAGCGACGCCACCCCGAAGTAGGCGCCGTGCGGCAGGCCGGCGAGGAAGCGGGCGGTGCCGAGGAGCTCATAGCTCGCCGCCACCGCGGTGGCGGCGTTGAAGACCGCGAGGCCCGCGACGAGCGCCAGCAGCAGACCACGCCGCGGCAGTCGCGCCCCGAAGAACGCGAGCACCGGCGCGCCGACGACCACGCCCACGGCGTACGCCGAGATCAGGTGGCCGGCGGTCGGGATCGAGACGCCGACACCCTCCGCCATCTCCGGCAGCAGGCCCATCGTCACGAACTCGGTGGTCCCGATCGCGAAGCCGCCCATGGCGAGCGCGATCACCGCCAGGGTGAAGTGCGTGGCGGTGGGCTGCCCTGAGCTGGGAGTGGTGGGCCGCCCGGAATGTGAGTCGGTGGTGGGCTCGGCGGTGGTTGACATCGTCACCCATGCTCCAACGACGGCCCCGCGGCGACCTATTCCTCGCGGTTACCCGTCGAGAGCGTGAGCCGGGTCGCGTAGGGTCCGGCGCCATGACCGGTCGTCGACGCTCGGGGACGCCGCCGTACTGGAGCCCCGGGACCCTCATCACGTACCGCTGGGGCGACCCGGCCGGCCCCCACTTCGCCGAGCGCGTCCGCGTGGTCCGCGATGACGCCGACGGGCTGGTGACGTGGCTGGCGGCCGGCACGCCGGTGCTGCGCAAGGCGCGCGCCGACGGGCGCCCGCGGCGGTCCGACCGCGCGACGATGTTCACCGCCGAGGTGGTGCAGGCCGAGGAGGTGTGGACCGACTACCACGTGCTCCGCGTCGCGCCGACCGGCCGGGCATGGTCGGTCATGCACTTCTTCGAGGCCGCGACCGGGCGCTTCGAGGGGTGGTACGCCAACATCGAGGACCCGCACGTCCGCGACGCCGACACGGTCTACTCGCGCGACAACGTGCTCGACGTGTGGGTCGAGCCGGACCGCAGCGTCCACCGCAAGGACGAGGACGAGCTCGCCCTCGCCGTCGCCCAGGGCCGCTACTCCGCCGAGGAGGCCACGGGCATCACGGCCGTGGCCGACGAGATCGAGGCGGTCGTCGCTGCCTGGGGCCGGCCCTTCCGCGACGGGTGGCAGACCTTCCGGCCCGACCCGCACTGGCCGCTCCCGGCGCTGCCCGACCTCCCGGCGCACTCCCCCACTTGACGCCGGACGTCATACGTTCCGGTCGTTATAGGCACCAGTTCGTATGACGTCCGCGGCAGGACAGAGACGGAGCCGGGCCCGGGAAGAGGTCCCCGGGCCCGGCTCGTCGTCCGTCGTGCGTGTGCGCGCGTGTTGATCAGAGCGACGCGAGCGCCTCGTTGAAGGTCTTCGACGGACGCATCACCGCGGCGGCCTTCTCCGCGTCGGGGCGGAAGTAGCCACCGATGTCGGCCGGCTCGCCCTGGACCGCGTTGAGCTCGGCGACGATCGTCTCCTCCTGCGCGCTGAGGGTCTCGGCAAGGCCCTTGAACGCGGCCGCGAGGTCGGCGTCCTCGGTCTGGTTCGCCATCTCCTGCGCCCAGTAGAGGGCGAGGTAGAAGTGCGAGCCGCGGTTGTCGATGCCGCCGATCCGGCGGGTCGGGGACTTGTCCTCGTTGAGGAAGGTCTCCGTCGCGCGGTCGAGGGCGGCCGCGAGCACCTTGGCGCCCGGCTTGCCGGCCTGCTCGGCGTACAGCTCCAGCGACGGCACCAGCGCGAAGAACTCGCCCAGGCTGTCCCAGCGCAGGTAGTTCTCCTTGACGAGCTGCTGCACGTGCTTGGGTGCGGACCCGCCGGCACCGGTCTCGAAGAGACCGCCGCCGTTCATCAGCGGCACGACCGACAGCATCTTGGCGGAGGTGCCGACCTCGAGGATCGGGAACAGGTCGGTGTTGTAGTCGCGCAGCACGTTGCCGGTGACCGAGATGGTGTCCTCGCCCTTGCGGATCCGCTCGAGGGAGTACGCCGTCGCCTCGGCCGGCGCCATGATCTCGATGGTGAGCCCGTCGGTGTCGTGCTCGGCGAGGTAGGTGCGGACCTTCTCGATGAGGTTGGCGTCGTGGGCGCGGGTCTCGTCGAGCCAGAACACGGCCGGGGCGCCGGTGGCGCGGGCGCGGGTGACGGCCAGCTTGACCCAGTCGCGGATCGAGGCGTCCTTGGTCTGGCAGGCGCGCCAGATGTCGCCCGGCTGCACGTCGTGCTCGAGCAGCGTGTCGCCGCTGGAGGCGACGACGCGGACCGTGCCGGCCGCCGGGACCTCGAAGGTCTTGTCGTGGGAGCCGTACTCCTCGGCCGCCTTCGCCATCAGGCCGACGTTGGGCACCGAGCCCATCGTGGCGGGGTCGAGGGCGCCGTGGGCGCGGCAGTCGTCGATGACCGCCTGGTAGACGCCCGCGTAGGAGGAGTCCGGGATGACCGCGAGGGTGTCGTGCTCCTCGCCGTCGGGGCCCCACATGTGGCCGCCGCCGCGGATCATCGCCGGCATCGAGGCGTCGATGATGACGTCGGAGGGGACGTGGAGGTTGGTGATGCCGCGGTCGGAGTCGACCATCGCCATCCGCGGGCCCTCGGCCAGGCCGGCCTCGACGGCGCCCTTGACGGCCTCGCCGTCGGGCAGGTCGGCGACGGCGGACATCAGCGCGCCGAGCCCGTCGTTGGGCGAGATGCCCGCGGCGGCCAGCTGCTCGCCGTACTGCTCGAAGAGCGTCGGGAAGAACGCCTGCACCACGTGGCCGAAGATGATCGGGTCGGAGACCTTCATCATCGTCGCCTTGAGGTGGACCGAGAACAGCACGTCCTCGGCCTTGGCGCGGGCGATCTGCTCGGTGAGGAAGCGGCGCAGCGCGGCGACGTCCATGAAGGTCGAGTCGACGACCTCGCCGGCGAGGACCTTGACCTCGTCCTTGAGGACGGTGACGGTGCCATCGGCGGCGACGTGCTCGATGCGGAGGGTGTCGTCGGCGTCGACGACGACGGACTTCTCGTTGGAGCGGAAGTCGTCGTGACCCATGGTGGCGACGTTGGTCTTCGACTCCGAGGTCCACTCACCCATGCGGTGCGGGTGCGCCTTGGCGTAGTTCTTCACCGACGCGGGCGCGCGGCGGTCGGAGTTGCCCTCGCGCAGCACCGGGTTGACCGCGGAGCCCTTGACCTTGTCGTACTTCGCCCGGGTCTCCCGCTCCTCGTCGGTGCTGGGGTTCTCCGGGTAGCTCGGCAGGTCGTAGCCCTGCTCCTGCAGCTCCTTGATCGCGGCCTTCAGCTGCGGGATGGAGGCGGAGATGTTGGGCAGCTTGATGATGTTGGCCTCGGGCTTCGTGGCCAGCTCGCCGAGCTCGGCGAGGGCGTCGTCGAGGCGCTGCCCGTCGGTGAGCCGCTCGGGGAACTGGGCGATGATGCGCCCCGCGAGCGAGATGTCCCGGGTCTCGACCTCCACCCCGGCCTTGGCGGCGTACGCCTCGACGATCGGGAGGAAGGAGTAGGTGGCCAGCAGCGGGGCCTCGTCGGTCTGGGTGTAGATGATCTTGGAGTCGCTCACGGCTCCGGACGCTAGTGCGCGCCCGAGGGGCAGGCAAACGCGGGTCCAGCCCACGGCCCGTCGCTGTGGGCCGCGCCATGCCTGCTCGAGGCCGGCCCGAGGGCCTGCGGGGTGCTAGGAGGCGGAGTACGACGCCAGCTCGAGCCGGCGGTCGCCGCCGGCGACGGTGTCCACCAGCACCAGCCCGACCCCACGGGCGAAGTAGCGCTGCTCGACCACGCCGGGCTCCAGCTCGGAGCGGTCCGCGGTGAGCACGACGGGGTTCCAGGAGCCGGCGTCGAGGGTCAGCGCCTGGTCGACCGCGAGCACCTCGGCGACGTCCTCGGCCACGCCGGGGAGGTACCCCTCGCGATACCCGTCCCCCACCCGCGGGTCGGCGGCCATGGCGAGGCCGGCCCGGGCGCCGTCGGCGCCGGCCTCCCAGCCCTCGCGGGACTCGACGCGGCCGCGCCCGTCGTAGGTGGTGGTGCGCTCGCCGAACCGCCACACGTTGCCCCCGGCGTCCTGGGCGTACAGCTCGCGGGCCACCTCGGTGACGCGGCCCTCGTCGGCGGTGACCACGTCGACCACCGTGGTGGCCACGCCCTCGACCTCGCGGGTCCGGTCGGTCACGGTGACCGTGACGGTCGACCCCGGCCCCTCGGTGACGTCGTACTCCCAGGACGCGCCGGGCGTCAGCGGCAGCCACGGGTTGTCGATGCCCTCGACGAAGTCGGCCGGGTCGGGGGCGGGCGTCGGGATGACCAGGCCGTCGACCCCGGACGGCCCCCGGGTCTCGGGCTCGCCGCCGCACGCGGACAGCGCACCGGCCACGACGATCGCGACGACCGCGACGGCGGCGGTGGTGACCGGCCGTCGGGTCGGGCTGCTCATGTCCACAGCATGTCGCATGCCCCCACCCCCGCCGGTACACCTCCCGGAGGTCGCGCGGCGCGCCGCTGCTAGCGTCGACCGGAGATCAGCCCTCCCAACGCCACAGGAGTCGTCGTGAGCTCGAGCTCTCCCCTCAAGGTCGCCGTCACCGGCGCCGCCGGCCAGATCGGCTACAGCCTTCTCTTCCGTCTCGCCGCCGGTGCGCTCGGCGACCGCCCGATCGAGCTGCGGCTGCTGGAGATCGAGCCGGCCCTCAAGGCGCTCGAGGGCGTCGTGATGGAGCTCGACGACTGCGCCTTCCCGCTGCTCGCCGGTGTCGAGATCGGCGCCGACCCCAACGAGATCTTCTCCGGCGTCAACGCCGCGATGCTCGTCGGGGCCATGCCGCGCAAGGAGGGCATGGACCGCGCCGACCTGCTCGAGGCCAACGGCAAGATCTTCACCGGCCAGGGCAATGCGCTCAACGACAACGCCGCCGACGACGTCAAGGTGCTCGTCACCGGCAACCCGGCCAACACCAACGCGCTCATCGCGATGAGCAACGCCCCCGACATCCCGCGCGAGCGCTTCAACGCGCTCACCCGCCTCGACCACAACCGCGCGAAGACGCAGCTCGCCAAGAAGCTCGGCGTGCCGGTCACCGAGATCAAGAACCTCGCGATCTGGGGCAACCACGACGACTCGATGTACCCCGACCTCTTCAACACCGAGGTCAACGGCAAGTCGGCGGCCGAGCAGGTCGACGAGAACTGGATCGTCGACGAGTACATCCCGACCGTCGCCACCCGCGGTGGCGCGATCATCAAGGCCCGGGGCGCCTCCTCGGCCGCCTCCGCCGCCAACGCCACCATCGACCACATGCGCGACTGGCTGAACGGCACCTCCGAGTGGGTGTCGATGTCGGTGCCGTCCGACGGCTCGTACGGCGTGACCGAGGGCGTCGTCTCGTCGTTCCCGTGCACCGTGTCGAACGGCGAGTACTCCATCGTCGAGGGCATCGAGCTCAATGACTTCAGCAAGGAGCGGATCGCCGCCTCCGTCGCCCGCCTCGAGTCGGAGCGCGACCAGGTCAAGCAGCTCGGCCTGATCTGAGCCGACCCGCCCGTACCTCAGCCCCGACCCGCCCGGGTCTCGACGAGCTCGACCGCCGAGACCGGGCGGGTCGGCGCATTTATCGGGTGGACCGACGGTCCGGCCGATGCGTACATTCGTACACATGACTGAGACCCACCCCGGACCCGACACCCGGAGCATGCGCGAGCGGATGCTCGCGGGCGAGCTGTACGTCGCCGACGACCCGCAGATCGCCGCCGACCAGGCGCGCGCCCAACGGCTCTTCCACCGGATCAACACCACCGACCCCACCGACGGAGCCACCCTCCGTGCGCTGTTCACCGAGCTGCTCGGCGAGTACGGCGAGGGCGCCGAGATCCGCCCGCCGTTCCGGTGCGACTACGGCAACCAGACCCGCTTCGGGGCCCGCTCGTTCGCCAACTTCGGGCTGGTCGTGCTGGACGTGGCGACGGTGACCATCGGCGAGGACGTCCAGATCGGGCCGAACGTGCAGCTGCTGACCGCGACCCACCCGCTCGAGCCGGGGCCGCGCCGGGACAAGTGGGAGTCGGCGGAGCCGATCGTCATCGGCGACAACGTCTGGCTCGGCGGCGGCGTCATCGTCTGCCCCGGGGTCACGATCGGCGCCAACACCGTGGTGGGCGCCGGGTCCGTCGTGACCCGCGACCTCCCCGCCGACGTGGTCGCGGTCGGCTCCCCCGCCCGCGTCGTCCGGCCGCTCTGAGCGCGTGAGCCGTCCCCGCCGCCACGACCCGGACCGACGGGAGCGGATCCTCGACGCCGCCCTGGTGGTGATCGCCGGGCACGGCCTCGTGAACACCACCCACCGGCGGATCGCGGCGGTGGCGGACGTGCCGCTGGGCTCGCTGACCTACCACTTCACCGGGCTGGACGACCTGTGCCAGCAGGCGTTCGAGCGGCACGCCGCCCGGATGTCGGTCGCCTACGCGGCCCACTTCGAAGGGGTCGATGGCGGCGAGGCGCTCGTCGACGCCCTGACCGACCTCATCTGCGGCGACGCGGGCGCCGACGACGCGGACTGGGCGGTGGCCTACGAGCTCTACCTCGCGGCACTGCGCCGGCCGGCGCTGCGCAGCGTCACCCAGGGCTGGATGGAGGCGAGCCGGGCCACGCTGGGCCGCTTCCTCGACCCCGCCACCGCGCGCGGCGTGGACGCCCTGATCGAGGGCATGGTCATGCACAACACGCTGAGCACCGCGCCGCTCGGCCGGGACGACGTACGCCGGGCCGTGGCGCGCCAGGTCGGACCGCCGGCCTGAACCCGACGACGGCCCTCAGGGCATCGGCTGGTTGGGGATGGATCCGGCGAGGAAGATCAGCACCCCGCCGACCGAGGTCAGCAGCAGGACGTCGATCGCCCGGTGCCGCACCGCGAGCATGCCGGCGTCGCGCTGCCGCAGCACCAGCCGGATCACCGCCGCGGCGATGAGCGACGCACCGACCCAGGTGACGCCGAGCCGCCAGTCGCCGACCCAGGCGAGCCCGATCCCGAGCGCGGTCGCGGCCAGCACCACGAGGTAGAGCGCGCCACCGAGCGTCGACGGGTAGCGCCGGGGCTCGGGCGCCTCCTCGGCCGGGGACTCGTCGGCCGGGGACTCGTCGGCCGGGGACTCGTCGGCCGGGGACTCGTCGGCCGGCTCCTCCTCGGCGGGCTGGACGGGCTCGCTCACCTGCAGCTCACCCACGTCACCGCTCCCCCGCGCCGGCCCCGACGCGCTCCGCGGCGGCCTTCTCGGCCATCCCGACGAGGTTCGACAGCAGCATCGCGCGGGTCATCGGCCCCACGCCGCCCGGGTTCGGGGAGACCCACGCGGCGACGTCCCAGACGTCGTCCGCGACGTCGCCGGCGATCTTGCCGTCGACCCGAGAGACCCCGACGTCGAGCACGGCGGCACCGGGCTTGACCATCTCGCCGGAGATGATGCCGGGGACACCGGCGGCCGCCACCACGACGTCCGCGCGGCGGACGTGCGCGGCGAGGTCGGCCGTGCCGGTGTGGCAGAGCGTGACGGTGGCGTTCTCGCTGCGCCGGGTGAGGAGCAGGCCCAGCGGCCGGCCCACGGTGACCCCGCGGCCGACCACGCAGACGTCGGCGCCGGCGATCGGCACGTCGTGGCGCCGCAGCAGCTCCACGATGCCCGCGGGGGTGCAGGGCAGCGGCGCCTCCTTGCCGAGCACCAGCCAGCCGAGGTTGGTGGGGTGCAGGCCGTCGGCGTCCTTGGCGGGGTCGATCAGGCCGAGCACGCGGTTCTCGTCGCGACCCTTCGGCAGCGGGAGCTGGACGATGTAGCCGGTGCAGCCGGGGTCGGCGTTGAGGCCGGCGACTGCCTCCTCGATCTCCTCCTGCGTGGCCGACTCCGGCAGGTCGACGCGGATCGACTCGATGCCGACCTCGGCGCAGTCCTTGTGCTTGCCGTTGACGTACCAGCGGGACCCCGGGTCGTCGCCGACCAGCACGGTGCCGAGGCCCGGCACGACCCCCCGCTCGCGCAGGGCGGCCACCCGGACCCGGAGCTCCTCCTTGATCGCCGCGGCGGTCGCGCTGCCGTCGAGCTTCTGGGCGGTGGTGCTCATGTGGCTCATCCTGTCAGGACCCCTCAGTGGAAGAAGTGACGCGTGCCGGTGAAGTACATGGTGACGCCCGCAGCCTTCGCCGCCTCGATGGTGAGCTCGTCGCGGATCGAGCCGCCGGGCTGGACGATCGCCCGGACGCCGGCGTCGATGAGGATCTGCGGCCCGTCCTCGAACGGGAAGAACGCGTCCGAGGCGGCGACCGAGCCGCGCGCCCGGTCGCCGGCCCGCTCGACCGCGAGGCGGCAGGAGTCGACGCGGTTGACCTGCCCCATGCCGACGCCCACGCTGGCGCCGTCCGAGGCGAGCAGGATCGCGTTGGACTTCACCGACCGGCAGGCCCGCCAGGCGAACGCCAGGTCGGCCAGCGTGGCCTCGTCGGCGGGCTCACCGGCGGCGAGGGTCCACGTCGACGGGTCGTCGCCACCCCCGTCCACCTCGGCGTCGACCGCGTCGCGGGCCTGGAGCAGCAGTCCGCCCGAGATCGGTCGCATCTCGACCCCGCCGCGCTCCAGCGGCGGGCACTCGAGCAGCCGGACGTTCTTCTTCGTCGCCAGCACGTCGACGGCGCCCTCCTCGAAGCCGGGCGCGACCACGACCTCGGTGAAGATCTCGGCGACCTGCTCGGCCATCTCGCGGCTGACCGGGACGTTGGTGGCGATGACGCCGCCGAAGGCCGAGACCGGGTCGCACTCGTGCGCCTTGCGGTGCGCCTCGGCGACGTCGGCGCCCACCGCGATGCCGCACGGGTTGCCGTGCTTGATGATCGCGACCGCCGTCCCGTCGAGGTCGTACGCCGCGCGACGGGCCGCGTCGGCGTCGATGTAGTTGTTGTAGGACATCTCCTTGCCGTGCAGCTGCACGGCCTGCGCCAGCCCGGGCGCCGTCGTGAAGCCCGAGGTGTAGAGCGCCGCGCGCTGGTGCGGGTTCTCGCCGTACCGGAGCACCGCGGAGCGGTCCCAGGTCGCGCCGAGCCAGGCCGGGAAGCCGCTGCCGCCAGAGGTGTCGCTGACGACGTTGCCCATCCACGACGCCACCTGGACGTCGTACGTCGCGGTGTGGACGAACGCCTCGGCGGCGAGCTGCTGGCGCTGGGCGAGGGTGAAGCCGCCCGTGGCGACCGCGGCGAGGACGTCGGCGTAGCGCTCCGGAGAGGTCACGACCGCGACGCTCGGGTGGTTCTTCGCGGCGGCGCGCACCATCGACGGGCCGCCGATGTCGATCTTCTCGATGCAGTCGTCCTGGCCGGCGCCCGCGGCGACCGTGTCGGCGAACGGGTAGAGGTTGCAGACCACGAGGTCGAACGGCTCGACGCCGAGGGCCTCGAGCTGGGACACGTGGTCGTCGAGGCGGCGGTCGGCGAGGATGCCGGCGTGGACCCGCGGGTGCAGCGTCTTCACGCGGCCGTCGAGGCACTCCGGGAAGCCGGTCAGCTCCTCGACCCGGGTGACGGGGAGGCCGAGCTCGTCGATGAGGGCGGCCGACCCGCCGGTGGACACCAGGGCGACGCCCGCGTCGTGCAGGCCGCGGACGAGGTCCTCGAGGCCGGTCTTGTCGTAGACGGACACGAGCGCCCGGGCGATCGGGATCCGGCGGGTCTGGTCGGTCATCTGGGCAGGCTCCTCATCGGTCGATGAGGGCACCCAGGCGTTCGATGCGCTCGACGTCACTCCCTGGTGGTTGGACCCACCTGCGCCAGTCGTGTGGCGCCCAGCATAGGGGCCGGACGGGTCAGGCGCCGAACCGCACGAGCCGGCCCTCGACGCGGAACCCCTCGCGGGCCATCCGGCCGACGGCGCCCACGAGCATGGCCCGCTCGGCGACCTTGATGCGCTCGTGGAGCGACTCGACGTCGTCGCTGTCGAGGACCGGCACCGGCTCCTGCGCCACGATCGGACCGGTGTCGACGCCCCCGTCGACGACGAAGAGGGTGCAGCCGGTGACCCTCACGCCGTAGGCGAGCGCGTCGGCGGGACCGGCCGTGCCCGGGAAGGACGGCGAGAGGGCCGGGTGGGTGTTGACGACCCGCTGCTCGAAGCGGGCCAGGAACTCCTCGCTCACCAGCTTCATGAACCCGGCCAGCACGACGAGGTCGGGCTCGAACGCGGCCACCGCGTCGGTGAGGGCGCGGTCCCAGTCGTCCCGGCTCCCGTAGCCGCGGAGCTTCACCACGAAGGTGGGGATGCCGGCGCGGTCGGCGCGGGCGAGGCCCTCGATGTCGTCGCGGTCGGCGCCGACGGCGACCACCTGGGC
Organism: Nocardioides sp. GCM10027114; assembly: GCF_042659625.1. Classification (NCBI taxonomy): domain Bacteria; kingdom Bacillati; phylum Actinomycetota; class Actinomycetes; order Propionibacteriales; family Nocardioidaceae; genus Nocardioides; species Nocardioides sp. GCM10027114. The sequence continues at coordinate 236,462 of NZ_JBHSSS010000025.1, read as the reverse complement.
GCCGTACGCCGGGTCCTCGCACGCGTCGAGGAGCGCCTGGAGGTTGGTCCCGGAGCCGGAGACGAGGACGACGAGCCGCGCGGGCGCGGAAGGGGTGGGCACGGCGGGAGTCTACGGACGCGGGCCGGCGGTCACGGTGCTCGCCCGGCGCTCGGCCCGACGCTGCCGCCAGGTCGCGGCCAGCCCGCCGAGGAGTCCGCCGAGGCCGAAGGCCGTCACGGCGTGGACCAGCACGGCCCCGGCGGCCGGGCCGACCACCTGCATCCGGCCCGGGCCCACCGCGCCGCCGGCGAGGGTCATCAGTGCGCCGAGGACCAGCCCGGCCAGCACGCCTCCGACGCAGCCGCGCAGCGCGGCGTGGTCCCACCGGTTGGTGGGGAGGTAGCGGTGCGCCCTCGCGGCGAGCAGGGCCGCGGCCACCGGCGGCAGCAGCATCAGCCACGGCACCCAGCCCGGCGCGGCGCCGTCGTCGGGCAGCGCCGCGAGCAGCGGGAACATCGGCAGCGGCCCGAGCACCACGCCGGTGGCGGCCACGAGGGTGCCGCTGCCGACCGCGAAGCCCGGGCCGAGGAGGTAAGCCGACCCGAGCAGCACGGCGTTCGGCAGCAGCGCCGCGGACAGCAGCAGGTAGAGCAGCACCTCGCCGCCGTCCATGCCGAGCTGGGAGACCACGTTGGCGGCGGTGGCGGCGTCGACGGCGAGGGCGGCGAGGAAGGCCACCAGCGCGAGGCCGAGGTGGCCGAGGAGGATCGTGAGGCAGGTGCGGCCCGCGGCCCGGAGCGGGGCGGGGACCGCCGCCGCCCAGATCGCGGCCCGGCCGGAGCCCACCGCGAGGGCCGGCGCCCCCACGAGGAGCGCGACGGCTAGCGAGCCCAGGACGGCCGACGGGGGGTCCACACCGGCCGAGGGGGTGCTCGCCAGCCGCACGGCGGCGGCCGTGACCGCCAGGTGGCCGAGCGCGAAGCCGAGCGCCCCGACCGGCACGGTCCAGTCGCGCTCGCCGTCGGCGATGGCGTCCGCGTCGGGGCCGTGCCCGGAGACGGCGTCCCCGACCCTGACCCCGGTCCGCCAGGCCACCCAGGCGCTGGCGAGGGTGAGCAGCAGCGGCAGCACGCCGAGGGCGACCCCGTCGAGCCGCAGGCCCGACCCGTGGGCCATCAGCCAGCCCAGGGCCCCCACCCGCAGCGCGTCGCGCGGCTCGCCGTGGCTGCCGGCGTCGGTGACGAACCAGCCCACGACGGCGACGCCGAGGCACACGGTCAGCGGCGCCAGCGCGGCGAAGCCGCCCCCACCCAGGGACACGAGCAGCAGGGGTCGTCGGTGCCGCGGGTCGGCGGTGCCGTCGGGGCCGGCGGTGGCGCCGGCTCGGCCGGGGCCTGCGAGCAGGGAGGTCATGACGGGGACCATCCTCGCCCGGCCGGACCGGCGTACGTCGGATCCCACGCCGGGAGGGCCGCGTCCGGCCACCGGACGCAGTGTGATCCTCGTCGGGAGGGAGCCCGCCGGCGTGCGTGGCGCCCCCGGCTCCCGTACCTTGGACGGGCCATGGATCCCGAGCAGTTCGACGCCTTCTACAAGGACGCCCGCGCTCGCCTCCTCCTCCAGACCTACGCCCTGACCGGAGACATGCCGGCCAGCCGGTCGGCGGTGCGCGACGCGTTCGTGGCCGCGTGGCACCACTGGCGCAAGGTGCAGAACCACCCCGATCCGGAGAGCTGGGTCCGCCCCCACGCGTGGTCGCACGCCCAGCGGCGTCACACCGCCCGGATCTGGCACCGCGACAAGAACCTCGACGGCGAGGCCCGCGCGACCCTCGAGGCGCTCGGCAAGCTGCCCGTCGCCCAGCGCAAGGCGCTGCTGCTCACCCACCTCGCCACGGTCAGCATGGAGCGGCTCGCCCGCGAGGTCGGCCTCCCCCGTGCCGAGGCCGAGCGCGAGCTGCAGACGGCCAGCGCCCAGTTCGCCGTCCACCGCGACGTGGCGACCACCCAGATCCGGTCCCTCTTCGAGCCGCTGCGCGAGCTCGCCGACCAGGCGTCGTGGCCGCGCGCCACGATCATCCGGCGGGCCGGCCAGGCGCGGCGCCGCACCCACACCCTGGTCGGCGCCGGCATCGGCATGGCCGCGGTCCTCGTCAGCGGCGTCCTGGTCACGGACGCGTCGGGCGTGCGCCCGACCCTCGAGGGCACGGCCGCCGAGGTGGCCGCCGCCGTCGACGACCAGCCCGCCGCCCAGCCGCCCCCGGAGCCCGCCGAGCAGTTCACCGCCGACGCGCTGCTCACCGCGCAGCAGGTCGGCAACCGGGTGCCCGGCCGCGGCTGGGCCGAGGCCGGGACCACCGACAACACCGAGGGCGACGGGCTGGTCATGCCCTGCCAGCAGGACCGCTTCGCCGACCCCCGCGGCCGCGCCACCTGGGTGCGAACGTTCGAGGGACGCGCCCCCAGCGGCAAGGGCGAGACCCGGGCGGTGCACACCGCCGAGCTGAGTGCGAAGCCGCGCGCCGCGGAGCGCGCCTTCGACAACGCGGTCGACTGGTTCGCGGGCTGCGCCGAGCCCCGCGTCCAGCTGCTCGCCACCCGCGAGGTGAAGGGCGTCGGCGACGAGGCCACCCTCGTGGTGCTCCGCGACTGGAACGGCCCGGGCGCGACGTACGTCGCCGCGGTGGCCCGCACCGGCCTGATCACCACCGTCACCATGTCACGGACCGCGCCCGACGCGGCTCCCGAGCCGCCCTCCGCGGCACGCCTGCTGGCCGGCGCCGTCGACGGCCTGTGCGACCAGCCCGACGCCGGCCGCTGCACCACCGAGGTGCAGGTGCTGTCGCGGCCGCCGGTCCCGGTCGGCAACGTCCCGGGGATGCTCTCCGAGGTCGACCTGCCGCCGGTGGCCAACGTCGGCAAGCCTTGGGTCGGCACGGAGGCCCGCAAGGCGGTCAGCAACGTCGCCGCGACGGGCTGCGACAAGACGAGCTTCAGCGACGGCGGCATCAGCAACAACCTCACCCGGACGTTCGTGATCCCCGACGCCAAGCTCCCCGACGAGTTCGGCCTGACCCAGAGCGTGGGCACGCTGCCCGCGGGCAAGGCACGGTCCTTCGTGGCCGGCATCCGCGACAAGATGGCCGGCTGCGGCGAGGAGGACCTCGGGACCGACGTCACCCGCGTGGCCCACACGGAGGGTGCCGACGCCGACCTCAGCGTGTGGCACGTGAAGACCGAGATCAGCGACGACCAGACCGTCTCCTACCTGATGGGTGTGGCCCGTCAGGGCACCGCGGTCACCCAGGTCGGGTTCGTCCCCGCCGGGGACGTCACGATGGCGCCGGGTGCCTTCATCGACCTCGTGCAGCGCGCCTCGGGCCGGCTGCCCGCGATGCCGAAGCCCCGCTGACGCCCGCCACGCCCCAGGACGCCCCGTCCCCGGGAGGCCCCCGTCCCCGGAAGGCCGGGTGACCTTCGACCCTGCTGGCCGCCGCCGGCGGCCCCTACCGTCGATGACGTGGTCGACGGCCCGGGCGCCGGGCCCCGCCGGTCGGACATCGCACGGCAGAGACCGGTGGCGCGGCAGGCCTGCCCGGGCCGTCGCCGTACACGAAGAGGCCCCGCCGGGACACGTCCCGGCGGGGCCTCTTCACGTCGTGCGGGGCGCGCTCAGAGCTTCTCGAGGATCTCCCGCATGAGCTGGGCGGTCTCCGAGGGGGTCTTGCCGACCTTCACGCCGACCGCCTCGAGGGCCTCCTTCTTGGCCTGGGCGGTGCCGGACGAGCCGGACACGATCGCGCCGGCGTGGCCCATGGTCTTGCCCTCGGGAGCGGTGAAGCCGGCGACGTAGCCGACGACCGGCTTCGTGACGTGGTCCTTGATGTACGCCGCTGCGCGCTCCTCCGCGTCACCGCCGATCTCGCCGATCATCACGATCGCCTTGGTCTCGGGGTCCTGCTCGAACGCCTCGAGGGCGTCGATGTGGGTGGTCCCGATGATCGGGTCGCCGCCGATGCCGATGGCGGTCGAGAAGCCGTAGTCCCGCAGCTCGTACATCATCTGGTAGGTCAGCGTGCCGGACTTCGACACGAGGCCGACCGGGCCCTTGCCCGCGATGGTGTGCGGCGTGATGCCGGCCAGCGACTCCTCCGGGGTGATGATGCCCGGGCAGTTGGGGCCGATCATGCGGGTGGACTTGCCCTGCAGGTAGGACCACACCTCGGCGGTGTCCTGCACCGGCACGCCCTCGGTGATGACCACGAGCAGGCCGATGCCGGCGTCGATGGCCTCGATGCAGGCGTCCTTGGTGAAGGCCGGCGGCACGAAGACGACCGACACGTCGGCGCCGGTCTCGGCCATGGCCTCCTTGACGGTGCCGAAGACCGGCAGCTCCTGACCGGCCAGCTCGACGGAGGTGCCGGCCTTGCGGGCGTTGACGCCGCCGACGATGTTGCTGCCGGCCTCGAGCATGAGGGTGGTGTGCTTGGAGCCCATCCCGCCCGTCATGCCCTGGACGATGATCTTCGAGTCCTTGTTCAGGTAGATCGACATGTCTCTCTCGCTCCTCAGGCGTTCGCCAGCTCGGCGGCCTTGTCGGCCGCACCGTCCATCGTGTCGACCAGCGTCACCAGCGGGTGGTTCAGCTCGTCCAGGATGGCGCGCCCGGCCTCGACGTTGTTGCCGTCGAGACGGACGACCAGCGGCTTGGAGGCCTCGTCGCCGAGGATCTCCAGCGCACCCTTGATGCCGTTGGCGACCTCGTCGCAGGCGGTGATGCCACCGAAGACGTTGACGAAGACGCTCTTGACCTGCGGGTCGTGGACGATGACGTCCAGGCCGTCGGCCATGACCTGGGCGTTGGCGCCGCCGCCGATGTCGAGGAAGTTGGCGGGCTTCACGCCGCCGTGCGCCTCGCCGGCGTACGCGACCACGTCGAGGGTGGACATGACCAGGCCCGCGCCGTTGCCGATGATGCCGACCTGGCCGTCGAGCTTGACGTAGTTCAGGCCCTTGTCCTTTGCCTTCGCCTCGAGCGGGTCGGTCTCGTCCTTGATGACGAACTTCTCGTGCTCGTGGTGACGGATCTCGGAGGCGTTCTCGTCGAGCGAGACCTTGCCGTCGAGGGCCTCGAGCTTGTCGTCGGCCAGCCGCGCGAGCGGGTTGACCTCGACGAGCGTGGCGTCCTCCTCGACGAAGACCTTGTAGAGCGCCTGGATCATGTCCACGGCCTGCTCGAACACGGCCTCGGGGAACTTGGCCTCGGTCGCGATCGCGCGGGCCTTCTCCTCGTCGACGCCGGTGCCCGGGTCGATGGCGATCTGCTTGACGGCGTCGGGGTTGGTCTTGGCGACCTCCTCGATCTCGACGCCACCCTCGACGCTCGCGATGCAGAGGTACTGGCGGTTGGCGCGGTCGAGCATGAAGGAGAAGTAGTACTCCTCCTCCGGCGGCGTCGCCGGCGTGACCAGCACGCGGTTGACCGTCAGGCCCTTGATCTCCATGCCCAGGATGTTCGACGCGTACTCGAACGCCTCGTCGGCGGTCTTGGCCAGCTTCACGCCGCCGGCCTTGCCGCGGCCGCCGGCCTTGACCTGCGCCTTGACGACGGTCACGCCACCCATCTGCTCGGCGGCGGCCTTGGCGTCCTCGGCGGTCTCGACGACGACACCCAGCGTGGTCGTCACGCCGTGCTTGGCGAAGAGCTCCTTCGCCTGGTACTCCATCAGATCCACGATCGACCCAGTCCTTTGTGTTCTGTTCGAGAGCCGGCGCGGTCACGCCGCGGCCGCGGCTCGTTCCTCGGGCACAGTAGTCCGGGCAGCAGCGCACGGCCACGCCGGGTCTCGCCCGACGCGGCGTACGTGGCGCAGGTCATAGCACTGCAGGAGGGGCACGGGTCGCCCCGCAGGCCGGCGGGCCACTCAGGCCGGGGAGGCGGCGTCCTCGCCGAAGTGCTCGGCCACCCAGCCGGTGATCTCGCCGGTCGCGGCGCCCGGGGTGAAGACCTTGGCGACGCCCATCTCCTCCAGCACCGGGATGTCCTCCTCGGGGATGATCCCGCCGCCGAAGACGACGATGTCGGACGCATCGCGCTGCGCCAGCAGGTCGAGGAGGGTGCGGAACAGGGTCATGTGGGCCCCCGACAGGACGGACAGCCCGATGAGGTCGGCGTCCTCCTGGATCGCGGTCTCCACGATCTGTTCCGGAGTCTGGTGGAGGCCGGTGTAGATGACCTCGTGGCCGGCGTCGCGGAGGGCCCGGGCCACGATCTTGGCGCCACGGTCGTGGCCGTCCAGACCGGGCTTGCCGACGACGATGCGAATGCGAGGAGCGGGGCCGGAGGTCATGCCAGCAGGCTAGCCGAGACGTGATCCGTACCACGCACCGGGAGAGGTGAGGAACGCGCCGATTGTGGGTAATTCGCACGTCAGGCAGGAGATTCGTGCAAGATCGGCCCCGATCTCTTCAGCACGTCCCCCCGACGTCGATTACGACCGCCGTGACCTGTCCGTTATGGTCTTCGCTCGTCGTCTTCATCGTCAGCCCCCCGAGACCCCGGAGACTTGTTCATGGGTGACCACCGAGCGGATCGTCGCGGCCGCAGCCGCCGACCCTCCACCTCGGAGACGCCTGCCCAGCCGGCCCAGAGCAGCGGCAAGCGGCGGGCCAGCAAGGCTCCTCGTGGACCCCTCTTCCGCGGGCTGCCGTCCGCGCCCATCGTCATGGGCATCGCGGCGCTCGCCGTCTCCGCGGGTGGCGCCGTCACCGCTGCCGAGCCGGCGCTGATGGGCTCCGACTCCGTGTCGCGCGTGGGCGCTGCCAGCGCGCTGAACGGCTCCGGCGCGGTCTCGACCGCCAGCCTCCTCGACGACCGCAAGGCCGCCGTGACGCGTGACTCGCGCCGCGACGCCCTGGCCGACGCCGCCAATGCAGAGCTCCTCGAGGCCGCCGAGCAGCAGGCACGGCAGCGCGACGCCGCCCTGGCCAAGTTCGCCAAGAAGGCCGAGGCCCAGGCAGCGAAGATCGCGCTGAACCAGTGGGTGCTCCCGCTCGACAACTACCGGCTCACCGCCGAGTACGGCGAGTACGGCCTGTGGGCGAGCTACCACACCGGCCTCGACTTCGCCGCCGACAGCGGCACCCCGCTCAAGGCGATCGCCAACGGCACCATCACCTCCGTCGGCTACGACGGCGCCTACGGCTACAAGACCGTCCTCACCCTCGAGGACGGCACCGAGCTGTGGTACGCCCACCAGGACTCCTACACCGTGTCCGAGGGCCAGACCGTCCGCGCGGGCGAGGTCATCGGCTACGTCGGCTCCACCGGCAACGTCACCGGCCCCCACCTCCACCTCGAGGTGCGCCCCGGTGCCGGCGACCCGGTCGACCCGTACGCCGCGTTCCAGGTCCACGGCGTCACCCCCTGATCTGACTGGTCCTTCACCCTCGCGGCCCGCCCGGGTCGCGATCCCCGGCTCCCCGGGGACTCGTGGTGCCTGCGTGCGCAACGGCAGGCCCGTACCCACCCCGGACCTGCGGATGCGCACAACTGGGCCCTAGTGGCGCGGGTCTCCCCTACGCGGGCGCGCTCGCCCGACCGGGGCTAGAGCTTCTCGACGGGGGCGTAGCGCAGCAGCAGCCGCTTGACGCCCTCGGAGCCGAAGTCGATGGACGCGACGGCCTTCTCGGCGACGCCCTCGAGGGTGACGACGGTGCCGAGGCCGAAGGAGTCGTGGACGACCCGGTCGCCGGGCTCCAGCGACGGGATGGGCCGGGCGGCCTTCTGCTTGGCGGCCGCGTCGGCGCGGGCCGCGGCGACGGAGAAGTTGCGGCGGCCGGCGGCGGTGGGGCTGCCCAGGCGCGCGGCGGGTGAGCCGGAGGCGACGTCGGGCCGGCCCCAGCGGGTCTGGGCGGCCTCGGTGCGGCGCCAGTCGACGAGGTCGACGGGCAGCTCGTCGAGGAACCGCGACGCCGGGTTGTGCGAGGGGGCGCCCCAGGCGGAGCGGACCACTGCACGGGAGACGTAGAGCCGCTGCTGGGCGCGGGTGAGGCCGACGTACGCCAGCCGCCGCTCCTCCTCCAGCTCGGGCTGGTCGCCGAGGGAGCGCGCGTGGGGGAAGACGCCGTCCTCGAGACCGGTGAGGAACACGACCGGGAACTCCAGCCCCTTGGCGGTGTGGAGCGTCATCAGGGTGACGACGCCCGAGTCGTCGCCGTCGGGGGCGTCGGGGATCTGGTCGGCGTCGGCGACGAGGGCCACCCGCTCCAGGAAGTCGCCGAGGCCGGGCGCGACGGTGCCGGCGTCCCCCTCATCAGGGTCGGAGGGGTCGGCCGACGGGCCGGCGACCGGGTCGTCGGAGAACTCGCGGGCCACGGCGACGAGCTCGGCGAGGTTCTCCAGGCGGGTGCCGTCCTGCGGGTCGTCGGAGGCCTCGAGCTCGGCGAGGTAGCCGGAGCGGGCCAGCACCGACTCCAGGACGACGTCGGGGCGCTCCCCCGCGTCCACCATCGACTGCAGCTCCTCGACCATCGCCACGAAGCCCTGGATGGCCCTCAGCGAGCGCGTGGCCAGCCCCGGGGCGTCCTCGGCCCGGCGCAGCGCCTCCCAGAACGTCGTGCGCTCCCGCTCGGCCAGCGCCTGGACGCAGGCCTCGGCCCGGTCGCCGATGCCGCGCTTGGGGGTGTTGAGCACCCGGCGCAGCGAGATCTCGTCGGCCGGGTTGACCAGCATCCGGAGGTAGGCCAGCGCGTCGCGGACCTCGCGCCGCTCGTAGAAGCGCACCCCGCCGACGACCTTGTAGGGCATGCCGACGCGGATGAACACCTCCTCGAACACGCGGGACTGGGCGTTGGTGCGGTAGAAGACCGCGACGTCGGCGGGCCGGGCGTCGCCCGAGTCGGTCAGCCGGTCGATCTCCTCGGAGACGAACCGCGCCTCGTCGTGCTCGTCGTCGGCGACGTAGCCGACGATCCGGGCGCCGTCGCCGGCGTCGGACCACAGCCGCTTGGGCTTGCGGCCCTGGTTGCGCTCGATGACGGCGTTGGCGGCGGTGAGGATGGTCTGCGTGGAGCGGTAGTTCTGCTCCAGCAGGATCGAGGTGGCGTCGGGGAAGTCCTGCTCGAAGTCGAGGATGTTGCGGATGTTGGCGCCGCGGAAGGCGTAGATCGACTGGTCGGCGTCGCCGACCACCATCAGCTCGCTGGGCTCGACCCGCTCGGCCGCCCCGGTGGCGTCGAGGCCGTCGCCCAGCGGCTCCTCGAGGGTGTCGGCGCAGAGCTGGTGGATGAGGGCGTACTGCGCGTGGTTGGTGTCCTGGTACTCGTCGACGAGGACGTGCCGGAACCGCCGCCGGTAGGTCTCCCGGACCTCCGGGAAGGCCTGGAAGAGGTGGACCGTCGACATGATCAGGTCGTCGAAGTCGAGCGCGTTCGCCTCGCGCAGCCGCCGCTGGTAGGTGGTGTACGCGGTGGCATAGGCCTCCTCGATCCCGTTGCGGGCGTCCTTGGCCGCCTCCTCGGGGTCGCGCAGCTCGTTCTTCTGGTTGGAGACCCAGTGGAGCACCGCGTTGGGCTGGTAGCGCTTCGGGTCGAGCTCGAGGTCCTTGAGGACCAGCGTCATCAGCCGCTTGGAGTCGGCCGCGTCGTAGATCGAGAAGTTCGACTTCATGCCGAGCTTGTCGGCCTCCTTGCGGAGGATGCGCACGCAGGCCGAGTGGAACGTCGAGACCCACATGATGCGGGCGCGCTTGCCGACCAGCTCCTCGACGCGCTCCTTCATCTCGGCCGCGGCCTTGTTGGTGAAGGTGATGGCGAGAATCGACCCGGGGTGGGCGTTGCGCTCGGAGATCAGCCAGGCGATGCGGCGGGTCAGCACCCGGGTCTTGCCCGAGCCGGCGCCGGCGACCACGAGCAGCGGCCGGCCGGCGTGGACGACGGCCGCGCGCTGCGGCTCGTTGAGGCCCTCGAGCAGCTCCTCGGCGCTCGGGCCGCGACGCGGCGGGCGGGTCGCCGACGGGTCGTCCGTGGGGGTGAGGTGCTCGAGTCCGGGGATCGGGAAGGGGTTGCTCATCTCGGGGTCAACCCTACGTGCCGCCACCCCCTCCAGCGGGTCAGCCCGGGGCGCCCTGCGAGAGGCGCAGGAACTCGAGGTGCCGCTCGTACTGGTCGAGCACGTCGTCGATGAGCTGGGTGTGGGTGTAGCCCATGACGTCGTACTCCTGGCCACCCTGCGCGAGGTGGACCTCCAGCCGGGCGTAGACGTCGTCGCCGCGGGGCGTCCGGCGGCTGTACGCCGGGATGGGCACGACCTCGGGCCGGATCTGGTAGGTGAACGGGTGGGCGGAGCCCATGGCGACGACGAGCTCGACGTAGTGCGTGTCGTCCTCGGTGGTCGCCCGGGCCGTGGCGTCGAGGTCCTGGCCGCGCAGCTCGGCCGCGACCTCCTCCAGCGCTGGGAGCGCGGTCTTCGCCAGGAACTCCTCGGCGTGGGCGAGGCTCGGGAAGTCCATCGCGCGGGTGACCCGCTGGCGCCAGGAGCGCGGCGGGTGCGGCTCGCGGTGCGTGCTGCGCCCTGAGAGCATCCCGCGCAGGCTCTGCCGCGCGGACTCGGCGCGGTAGGCCTCGATCCGTAGCGCCCGGTGCAGGCCGACCATGACGAGCACGAGCACGAACGCGAACGGCAGGCCCATGATGACCGTGGCCAGCTGCAGGGCCGTGATCCCGCCGACGCTCAGCACGGCGAGGGTCAGCGACCCGGTGGCGACCGCCCAGAAGATCCGGATCCGGCGGCCGGCGTCGTCGTTGACGGACCGCATCCGCGACGACAGGTTCGCCATCACCAGCGCGCCGGAGTCGGCGGAGGTCACGTAGAAGAGCAGGCCCACGAAGGTCGCCAGCCCGGCGACGAACGTGAAGGCGGGGTACTCCTGCAGCAGCGCGTAGAAGCCGTTCTCCGGCGTCGCCGTGGAGGCGAGCTCGGCGAAGGCGTCGTTGCCGGATCGGACCTCGTCGATCGCGGCGTTCCCGAAGATCGACACCCACATCACGATGTAGCTGAACGGGATGATCATCGTGCCGGTGACGAACTGCCGGATGGTGCGGCCGCGGGAGATACGGGCCAGGAACAGGCCGACGAAGGACGCCCAGGCGATCCACCAGGCCCAGAAGAACAGCGTCCAGAAGCTGAGCCAGTCGCCGGTGTCCTCGTAGGCGAAGGTCTGCATCGTCATGTCGGGGAACAGTCGGACGAAGTCGCCGACGTTGAGCACGGCGGCGTTGAGCAGGAACGCGGTCTTGCCGGTGAGCAGGATCCACAGCGCCAGCCCGATCGCGAGCAGCACGTTGAGCTGGCTGAGCCGCTTGATGCCCTTGTCGATGCCGCTCACCGCCGAGATGGTGGCGATGACGACGGCGAGCACCAGCAGCGCGAGCTGCGCGGTCAGGCCCTGCGGGACGTCGAAGAGACGGTTGAGTCCGACGTTGAGGCCGACGACGCCGATGCCGAGCGAGGTGGCGACGCCGAAGATGGTGCCGAGCACGGCGGCGCTGTCGACGGTGTGGCCGATGGGCCCGTCGATACGTCGCCCGATCAGCGGGTAGAGCGCCGACCGCACCGCCAGCGGCAGGTTCATGCGGTAGGCGAAGTAGCCGAGCGCCATGCCCATCAGGGCGTACATGCCCCAGCCACTGATGCCGTAGTGGAACAGCGTCCACACGGTGGCCTCGCGGGCGGCCTCGACGGTCTCGCCCTGGCCGGACGGCGGGGTGAGGTACTGGACCACCGGCTCCTGCACCGCGAAGAACATCAGGTCGGTGCCGATGCCGGCGGCGAAGAGCATCGACGCCCAGGCGAGCGTGCTGAACTCGGGCCGGGAGTGCTCCGGGCCGAGCCGAACGTTGCCGTGCCGCGAGAACCCGAGGTAGAGCACGAACACCAGGACGCCCGTGGCGAGGGCGATGTAGTACCAGCCGAACCACTCCGAGACGTAGCCGACCAGCGTGCCGAGGGTCGACTCGGCGTTCTCCGGGGCGATCACGCACCACAGCGTCACCGCGACGGTGCCGAGGGCGCTGCCGATGAAGACCGGCTTGTTGACGCTGGTCCGTGGCGGCTCGACCGGGACTTCCTCCTGCGGCTTCCCACTCGGACTGGCGGTCTGCGTCATCGCTCTCTCCGTCCCCGGCGGGCGGTCTCGCGCCGCCGTGCATCACACCGCGCCGTCACCGAGCCGGCCGGACACCTCTTCCCATCGTGGCGTGACCGGGCCACGTTCGCCACGTTCTGTGGCAGGCACCTCATCCGCGATGGCGCGCCACCGCGACCAGGGGCGCGACCAGGGGTCAGGCCACGTGGACCGGCGACCAGAAGACGGCGACCGCGACGTTGGCGATGCTGAGCGCCAGCAGGCCCCAGTAGAGGCCGTCGGGGATGCGCGGCTTGCGCGCGTTCGCCATCACCAGGCCCAGGACGACGAGGCCGACCACCAGCTTGACGCCGATCTTGGCGTGGTCGACGTCGGTGTCCCCGGCCTCGAGCACGCCCACCAGCGCCAGTCCGGCGAGGAACGCGGTCCCGGCACCGTCGCGCATCGCGGCGTTGACCGACTTCTCCGGCGTCCGAGCCTGCACCAGCAGGCCGCCGATGAGGGCCGCGAAGCCGAGGATGTGCAGGAACAGCAGGACCAGGCGCAACGTCTCCATGGCGCGGAGCCTACTGAGCGGTCAGCGGGCGGTCAGCGGGCGGTCAGCGGGCGGTCAGCGAGCGGTCGCCACGGCCGGTCCCCTGCGGGCGGTCCTGGCGCCCGAAGAGGAACTCCAGCACGAAGAGCACGACGCCGACGCCGACCAGGCCGGCGCACCACAGCAGCGAGGTCGGGTCGTCCCAGATCGACCACGTCAGGATGGCGGCATTGCCGAAGAGCCCCACCACCAGCAGTGGGGTGCTGGCCCGGAAGGTGTGCTCCGACTCGTCCTGGCCCCGCAGCTTCAGCGCGGCGACGATGACGAGGCCGTAGATGAAGAGCAGGAACACCACGGTCACCGTCGCCAGGCGCGCGACCAGGTCGAGCCCGGCGCCCGCCTCCGACATCAGCGTTCCGACGACGAGCAGCGCGCACACCACGGCCGCGCTGAACAGCAGGCCCACCCAAGGGCTGCGGCGGGTCGGGTGGAGCTTCGCGAAGACTCCGGGCACGACGTCCTCGTTGGCCATGCCGTAGAGGATGCGGGGCTGGGTGACCACGACGACGAGCGTGGTGTTGGTGATCGCGATCAGCGCGATCACGGCGAAGACGGTGGTCATGACCTCGCCGGAGAGCGGCAGGATGCCGGTCTTGACGACCTCGAGCAGCGCAGCGTCCGAGGAGCCGAGCCTGTCGACCGGGACGGTCAGGGCAGCGGAGATCGACACCAGGACGTAGATGACGCCGGCGACCGCCATGCCGCCGATCAGCGAGCGCGGGAACGAACGCTGCGGGTCGAGGGTCTCCTCGGCCACGTTGGCGGTGTTCTCGAACCCGGTCATCGCGAAGAAGGAGAGCGCGACACCGGCGAGGATGGCGAGCGCCGGGTTGCCCTCGGCCGAGAAGTCGGCGAGCACGCCGAAGTCGGCGCCGCCGCCGGCGACGTGCACGACGCCGATCGTCATGATGATGAGCAGACCGACGATCTCCACGAACGCCATGGCCATGTTGATGACCACCGACTCGGTGATGCCGATGAAGTTGACCACCGTCAGCACGGCGATGAAGCCGAGCGTCACGACGAGCGCCGGCAGGCCCGGGACGAGCTCGCCGAAGTACTGTGCGAACCCGGTCGCCAGGGACCCGGCGGCCGCGAAGCTCGCGGCCAGGAACGAGACCGTCACCAGGAAGGTGAGCACGCGGCTCCCGAACGCCTTGTTGACGTAGAGCGCCGCGCCCGCCGCACGGGGGTACTTCGTGACCAGCTCGGCGTACGCCGACCCGGTGATCGCCGCGATCGTCACACCGACGGCGAAGGCGATCCAGAAGGCGCCGCCGACGGCAGCGGCGACCAGCCCGATGAGGACGTAGATCCCCGAGCCCAGGACGTCACCCAGGGTGTAGAAGAACAGCTGCCGCCCGGTGATGGAGCGCTTGAGCTCGCCCTCGCCGGGCGGGGCCGGTTCCGGCGGTCGCTGGGCGTCGGGGGCGGTGGTGGGTCCTGCGGCCACGGGTGCCTCGCTTCACGCTGGGCGGGCGCCGGCCACGGCCCCCGCGTCGGTGTTGACCGGTGGCACCTACCCCCGGTTCGCGCGCGGTAAACCGCGGGCGGCGCGAGTCACAGCAGGCGGCGGTCCGACGCCCAGCGCGCCAGCTCGTGGCGCGAGGAGAGCTGCAGCTTGCGGAGCACGCTCGACATGTGGGTCTCGACCGTCTTGATCGAGATGAACAGCTCGCGGGCCACCTCCTTGTAGGCGTAGCCGCGCGCGATCAGCCGCATCACCTCGCGTTCCCGCTCGGTGAGCCGGTCGAGGTCCTCGTCGACGGCCGCCACGTCGATCGACCCGGCGAACGCGTCGAGGACGAAGCCGGCGAGGCGCGGCGAGAAGACCGCGTCGCCGTCGGCGACCCGGTGGATCGCGGCCACGAGCTCGGGGCCGGTGATGGTCTTCGTGACGTAACCCCGCGCCCCCGCCCGGATCGTGCCGATCACGTCCTCGGCGGCGTCGGAGACCGAGAGCGCGAGGTACTGGGCGCCTACCGGGCGTGCCCGCCGCATCACCTCCGCGCCGCCGCCGCCGGGCAGGTGCACGTCGAGCAGCACGACGTCGGGCTCGGTGCGATCGACGACCGCGACCGCCTCGTCGACGTCCGCGGCCTCCCCCACGACGTCGACGGCGTCGCCGAGCTCGGCCCGGACCCCGGCCCGGAACATGCCGTGGTCGTCGACGAGCACGACGCGGGTCCGCCCGGGCAGGTCGGGAGTGGCGGCGGTGTCAGGCATCGGTCTCCTCCTGGGTGCCGGTCTGGGTGCCGGTCGTGGGACCGGGCTGTTCTGGGGCGAGCGGCAGGTGCAGCCGCACCTCGGTGCCCTCGCCGGAGGCGGAGCGCACGCTGGCGGTGCCGCCGTGGCGCTGCATCCGGTCGAGGATGCTGTGGCGCAGGCCGTGCCGGTCCTCCGCCACCGCCTCGGGGTCGAAGCCGCGGCCCCGGTCACGCACGAAGACGTCGACCGCGGCGTCGGTGATCTCGGCGTACACGTCGACGGTGGGCGTGCCGGCGTGCTTGGCGGCGTTGGTGACGGCCTCGCCGGTCGCGCTGACCAGCGGGCGCAGGGGCTCCGAGAACGCACGGTCACCGACGGTGACCACCTCGACGGAGACCCCGTGGTCGTCCTCCACCCGGGCCGCGACGCCGCGCAGCGCGCTGGCGACGGTGCTCTCGTCGGTCCGCTCGCCCGAGTAGAGCCAGGCGCGCAGGTCCCGCTCCTGCGAGCGCGCCAGGCGAGCGACGACCGGACCGTCGTGGGCGTTCTTCTGGATCAGCGCGAGCGTCTGCAGCACGGAGTCGTGCAGGTGGGCGGCGACGTCGGCGCGCTCCTGGGTGCGGACCCGCTCCGCCCGCTCGTCCGTCAGGTCGGCGGCGAGGCGGAACACCCACGGCCCCACCACCAGGGAGAGCCCGGCCACGGTCAGCAGCGCGGCCACGACGACCTCGCCGGCCAGGTCGAGCGAGCCGGCCCGCAGCGCGAAGAAGACGAAGGCGACGACCAGCAGCGCCAGCCCCGCCGCCAGCCTGACGTACGCCGCCCAGCCGCCCCCGCCGAGCACGATGCGGGCCGGGTCGATGCGGCCGGTGGTGTCGAGCCAGCGCTCTCGCTGCGCGGCGTCGGCCTGCCGCCAGAGCAGCGCCAGGCCGACGAGGCCGAGGAAGAGCGGCCAGAAGACCGCGCCCTGGCCGACGACCGCCTGCGCCACCAGCAGCGCGCCCACGGCGAGCGCCGCCAGCGCGGCGGTGGGCCCCACGTCACCCAACCGCCGGACCCGCGACGGGCGACGGCCGCCGCGGGTGGCGCTCTCGAGGCCGGGCGCCGCGGTCTCGAACCGGGAGTCGGCGGGCAGCATCAGCCACAGTGCGGCGTACAGCACCACCCCGAGTCCGCCCAGCGCTGTCGCCACCACGAACGTCGCGCGCAGCCACAGCACCGGCACGCCGAGGTGCCGCGCGAGGCCGGAGGCCACTCCCCCGAGGACGGGCTCACGGGTGTCGCGGGTGGCCCGGCGCACGCCGCGCGGACGGGCGGGGAACGGGGTGCTGGTCATGACACCGTCAGCGTCCCACAGCGCGGACCCCCACCCCATGAGGTAAGACCCCGAGCCGACCCCGAGACGGTGGCGACGTTCCGGGGGCCGGATGGGGCGTGGATCAGGGTCTCCCCCGATGGTGGGGCGGCGCCCGTTCGTCGAGGCTGGAGCCATGACCAGCCAGACCCCCGACCCCACCGCCGGCCGGCCGGGTCCGACCGCCGGTCCCGACCAGGGGCCGCGCGTGACCCGCGACGAGGTCCGCGACCTCGGCCGGCTCCGACGCTCCTCGACCGACCGCCGGATCGCCGGTGTCGCTGGTGGGATCGCCCGCCACCTCGACATCGACCCGCTCGTCGTCCGGGTGGTGCTGGTGGTGCTGGCCTTCTTCGGTGGCGCCGGGCTGCTCGTCTACGGCGCGGCCTGGCTGCTCGTCCCCGACGAGCGCACGGGCGAAGCGGTCGTCTCGCTCGACGAGCGGAGCCGCAACGTCGCGCTGGTGGTGGTGGGTGCGCTGGCGCTGCTGGCCCTCCTCGGCGACTCGACCGGGGTGTTCTGGTTCCCCTGGCCGGTCGTGGTCGTGGCCGCCGCGGTGCTGTGGTTCATGACGCGGAACGACCGGCCCGCCGGGTCCGCGCCGACCGACGGGAGCCCCGCGACCTCCGGCCCCACCGCACCGCCCGCCGGCCACCCCATCGACGAGCCGGGCGACCAGGCGAGCGTCTACGGCGCCGGCTACGAGGCGGGCTACGTGGCCGGGTACGGCGGCGGGCAGGCCGGTCAGCCCGCGCCGTACGTGCCGCCGGCACCGCCGCGAGACCCCCGGCGCCGGGGCCCGGTGCTGTTCTGGATCACGCTGGCGCTCATCGCGATCGCCGTGGGCCTGCTCGCCTCGGCGGACATCGCCGGCATCGACGTCGCCGCCTCGGCGTACCCCGCGCTCGCCCTGGCGGTCATCGCCACGATGCTGCTGGTCGGTGCCTTCTTCGGCCGCGCGGGCGGGCTGATCCTGCTCGGGCTGCTGACCCTTCCCGTGCTCGGCGCGACCACCGCGGCGGACGACTGGGAGGGTGAGAGCTACAGCTACGCGCCGGCATCGTCGGTCGCGGTCGACGACACCTACGAGTTCGACGCCGGCGACCTGACGCTCGACCTGACCCGGGTCCGGGACCTCGAGGCGCTCGACGGACGTGAGCTGCGGGTCGAGGGGTCGGTCGGGCAGATCGTCCTCGTCCTGCCCGACGACCTCGACGTCGTCGTCGACGCGGAGGTCGGCGGCCCCGGCCAGGTGACCCTGTTCGGGGACGAGGTCGGCGGCATCGACAACAAGCTCGTGCGGTCGCTCGACGGCGGCCCCGACGTCCCCGAGATCACCATCGACGTCCGGCTGGGCGTCGGCGAGATCCGCGCCGTGACGAAGTGAGGAGCACCCGATGAGCAACGACTCGTTCGAGACCTACCCGGACTACGGTTCCCCGGGTCCGCTGGACGCCCCCGACCCCGGACCGGGCTCGCTGGCCGCGGGCCTGCACCCGGTCCACGTCGCCCACCTCGTGATGGGCGTCGCGTTCTGGGGCCTGCTGGTCGTCTGGGCCCTGGTCCGGGCCGACCTGGTCACCGGGGACGACATCCGCTGGCTGCTGCCGGTCCCCTTCATCCTCGCCGGCGTGGCCGGCTTGGCGGCGGCGACCCGCACGGCCCGGCGCACGACGTACTGACCTGTCAGGAGGCCTTCTCCTCCGCCAGCCACTCCTCGAGGGCGTCGACCGCGGTGTCGGGGTGGTCGGAGAACAGCCCGTCCACGCCGGCGTCGAGGAACGCCAGCGCCTCGGCGCGGGCGTCGCCCTTCGCGTTCGGGTCATCGCCGCGACGGAAGTTCGTCGCCATGTAGCGGTTCTCCGCGCGCAGGGTCCAGACGTGGACCATCAGGTCCTCGTCGTGGGCGTCGTCGACGAGGTCCGAGGGCTCGCCGGTCGCCCCGGTCGCGGGGTCGCGCGGCAGGACGAGGTCCTTGTGGACGCCGACCGCGTCGGCGTACTCCGCGACCCAGGCCAGCCCCTCGGGGGTGGTCAGGTCTCGGTAGGTGCGCGGGTCGCCCTCGGTGACGAAGTCGTACGGCGCGCCGGTGGAGTCGATGAGCTGCACCAGGCGGACCTTGGTCATCCGCGCGAGGTCGCGCAGGTTGCGGGTCTCGAAGGACTGCACGAGGACCTTGGCACCCGGGCGGTCGAGGTGGTGGCGCTTGAGGGCGGCCACCAGCGGCTCCTCGAGGGAGAGGCCGATCTCGTCGAAGTAGGTCGGGTGCTTGGTCTCGGGGTAGACGCCGATGGTGCGGCCGTGGCGACGCGACTCGGTGCGGGCGAGCTCGAGCACCTCGTCGAACGTCGGGACCTGGAACATGCCGTCGTAGCGGGTGTTGTCGGGGCGGACGTCCGGCAGCCGCTCCTCGGCACGGAGGGTGCGGAGCTCCGCGAGGGTGAAGTCCTCGGTGAACCAGCCGCTCACCGGCTGGCCGTCGATGATCTTGGTGGTGAACCGGTCGGCGAACTCGGGACGGTCGTCGACGTCGGTGGTGCCGCTGATCTCGTTCTCGTGGCGGGCGACGAGGACGCCGTCCCTGGTGGAGACCAGGTCGGGCTCGATGTAGTCGGCGCCCTGACGGATCGCGAGCCGGTACGCCGCGAGGGTGTGCTCGGGGCGATAGCCGGAGGCGCCGCGGTGGCCGACCACGACCGGGTCGGCGGCCGGGCGGTGAGCGGCCTGGCGCTCACGGGAGTCGGGGCGGGCCGCGCTGTCGGCGTGGGCCGCCGGGACGGCGAGCGGGGTGACGGCCATGAGGGCTCCAGCTGTGAGGGTCCGGAGGACGGTCTTCCGGGAGGTCCGGTTCGTGCGGGGAGTCCGAGAGTTGTCGTGCATGGGCCGCACGGAAACCGATCCGGGTGACGGCCCGGGTTCCGGACGGTGACCGGAAGGTGACGAGGATGAGGCCATGTCGCCACCCCAGTCGTCACCCCGCCTCGGTGCCCTCGTCTCCCAGCCGGCGCTCGACCGGCCCGACCTGCTGGCCCCACCGGTGGCCGCGGCGCTCGCGGGGTGGCCGGGCACGGCCCGGGTGGGCGTGGTGGAGATCGACCCGGCGCTCGCCGACACGGCCGCGCTGGCCGAGGCCTACTACCTGGGCATGGACACAGGCGCCAACTGTGTCGTCGTCTCCGGGCGCCGAGCCGGCGAGGAGCGGGTCGCCGCGTGCGTGGTGCGCGCCGACACCCGCGCCGACGTCAACAATCTGGTGAAGCGGACGCTCGACGTGCGCAAGGCGTCCTTCCTCCCGATGGACCGGGCGGTCGAGGAGTCGGGGATGGAGTACGGCGGGATCACGCCCGTCGGGCTGCCCCACGGCTGGCGGGTGCTCGTCGACCCGCGCGCCGTCGACATCGAGGTCGCGGTCATCGGGTCCGGCGTACGCCGCTCGAAGCTGCTGCTTCCCGGCGCGCTGCTGGCGGAGCTGCCCGGCGCCGAGGTGGTGCCCGGCCTGGCGGGCTGAGCCGCGCAGAGTTCACCTCGCGGCCACGTGCCGCATGCGACAGCGACAGCCGGCGCCGCAAGCGTGGACTCGTCCTCGAGTCCACAGGAGGCCCCATGAGCTCGATCTCCCAGCCAGTTCGTCTCGCCCGCCCCCGCGGCCGCGACCTCGCGGTGACGCTCTTCGTGCTGCTCGCCTACCCGCTGGCGGTCAACGTCACCGCCCTCGCCGCGGCCGGCGACGGCCCGACCACCGACGACCCGTTGTGGCAGCGGGGCGGCAGCTCGAGCGAGGCGTCACTGCTACAGACCACCGGGGCCCGGCAGGATTGACCGCGACCTCGGCGTGGGTATCACCCCCGCATGGCCGAGGGGCGTGACGAGACCTTCGAGGAGCGGCTCGACCGCAAGTGGGGCGAGCTCCTCCAGGAGCTCCGGGTGATGCAGACCGGGGCACAGCTCACGGCGGCGTTCCTGCTGACGCTGCCCTTCCAGTCCGCGTTCGAGGACCTGGACGCGTTCCAGACCGGGCTCTACCTGGCGTTGGTGCTGCTGGCCGTCGCGACGACGGCGTTCGTGCTCACGCCGGTCGCGATCCACCGCCGGATCACCGGGCAGCGGGTCAAGGAGCGGCTGGTCACCTGGGCGCACCGGATGGCCGCCTGCGGGCTGCTCACCCTCGGCGCGCTGGTCACCGGCATCGTGATGCTCGTGTTCGACATGGTGCTGGACCGGACCTGGGCGGCCGCGGTCGCCGGCGCCACCGCGGTCGTGCTGGTCGCGCTTCTCGCGGCGCTCCCGCACCGGCTGCTGCGCAACCAGGCCTGACGCCCGCTGACACCCGCCCGGCACGCCGCCACCGGTCCGGCCACCCGGGTCCGTACTGTCGCGGCATGAGCGAGCCGACCCGCGTCGACCGCTGGGAGCGTCGTACCGAGTGGCCGCTGGCCGCGCTCGCGGTGGTCTTCCTGGTCGCCTACGCGTGGCCGATCCTCGACCCCGACCTCTCCCCCGACGTGAAGGCGGTGCTGCTCGGTGTCGAGGGGGTCGTGTGGCTCGCGTTCGCCGTCGACCTCGTCGCGCGCCTGCTGCTGGTCGAGGGCTCGCGGCTGCGCTACGCCGTGCGCCACTGGTACGACGTCATCGTCGTGGTGGTGCCACTGCTACGACCGCTGCGGCTGCTCCGGCTCATCGCCCTGGTCAAGGTGCTGAACCGGACCGCCGTCGCCAGCCTCAGCGGGCGGGTGACGACGTACGTCGCCGGCACCGCGGTCTTCTCGCTCGGCCTCGGTGCCCTCACCGTCCTCGACGCAGAGCGCGGCGCCGAGGGCGCCAACATCACGACCTTCGGCGACGCGCTGTGGTGGTCCCTGACCACCGTCTCGACCGTCGGCTACGGCGACCACTTCCCGGTCACCCTCGAGGGCCGGCTGGTCGCCGCCGGGCTGATGCTCGTCGGCATCGCCGTCATCGGCGTCATCACCGCGAGCGTGGCCGCCTGGCTGGTCCACAACGTCGAGGAGGAGCCCTCACCCGACGCCGGCTGAGCCCACACAGTGGTCCAGCCCGTCGAGACCCTCTGGCATGCGGGGTGGTGACACGCCCGTGTCCCCGCCGAGCGTTGCCTGGCGGGGTGTGGGGCGGGGCAGCTACTCCTCGGGCGGGTCGCCCCGTCGGTGGGCCTCGACGATCCGTCGCCGGCACGCTTCGGGGTCGGGGGTGACGTCGCGGGTGCCGGTCTCGTCGCGGAGGTAGGCGTGGCCGTGGGGTGAGCGCCAGAGGAAGGTGCCGTCGTCGACGTGGGTGTAGGTCCAGCCGCCGTGGGTCTTGAGCCGGTGGTGCTTCCTGCACAAGGCGGCGAGGTTGCACCGACACGTCGGCCCGCCGCCCCGATCGCCCGGGCCGTGGGGAATGACGTGGTCGTGGTCGCAGGCCTTCGCCTTGCGGGTGCACCAGGGGAAGACGCAGTGGTGGTCGCGGTCGTCGACCAGGTCGGCCAGCCGGTCCGGGACCTCGTAGGCGCCGACCGGGGCGCAGCCGGTCGGGTCGACCACCGGCCTGACGGTGATGTCGACGTCCGGGGCGGCGAGCCAGGTCCGGATCTGCTCGGTCGTGACCGGGCAGCGGAGGCCCTCGACCCGGCCCAGCGGGGCTGAGCCGCCAAGGCCGGTGACGGCGTCCTCGGACAGGTGGATCACGAGGCTGATCCTGCGGCGACGGGTGGGGCGTCGGTGCAGCCGCCGCGGCTCGTCTCCGCCCTCCGCCTCGCTGCCGTCGCCGGTGAGGTCGAGCGTCTGGGCACCGCGGGCGAGCTCCCCGACGGCCTTGGACCGGCGCACGTCCAGGGACTCGTCGGACCCGAGTTGGCGGAGCTGGGTGGCGAGGTCGGCGACCGCGTGCTCGAGATCCATCGCGTCGGCGGCGTCGAGGACGCCGTGGACGTCGACGGTGCCGTCGAGGGTGGCCTGGTCGAGGTGGATGTCGAAGGAGCGGTGGTCGATCGCGTTCTTGAAGCGCTCGGCCGCGAGGTCGGGATCGTGGCGGGCGATCGCCTCGTCGACCAGGTCGTTCAACCGGGTGGGGCCGATCTTGTGGGCGACGTGGGCGACGTGACGGTCCACGAACTCAGCTGCGGCCGCGTTGAGGGCGATGGTGTGGCGGGCGATGTGCCGGGCTCGCCAGGCCGGCAGGTCCCCGTGTACCACGCGGCGGTAGAGCCGCGGGAGGCGGTAGCGGAGCTCGACCGCCTCACCGAGGTACGCGCGGCCGGAGTCGGTGGACATGCCGAGCGAGGCGGCCCATTCGGCGACGCAGAACTCGGTGATCAGCGGGGTGCCCTCGCCGGCGATCGGGACCGCGGTCTCGGACCCGTCGAGCTCGAACCCCGCCGCTTCGACCAGCGACTCGGCGGGGTGCTGGACTGCCCACTCCACGGCCGCGACCAGCAGCTCGGCCTCCGCGACCTGGGCTGCCTGTCGGCGGTCCCGGGCGAAGGCCAGCACCTCGACGGGACTGTCGCCCGGAGAAGTGGAGACCGTGGTCGCTGTCATGGGTCCACTCAAGCAGCGACCACCGACAGTCCCGGCCCGAAAAGCCCGTGGTTGAGGCCATCTGAGGGAAGAAGAAGGTAAAGAAATCGCAGACCGCAACCCGAGCCGGTGGTTGAGGTGCGAGGCGCCCCGGCGCCGAGCCTCGAAGCCCCGGAAGGGAGGCAGGGCCCCGACCACCGAGGCAACGCGTCTCGACGAGCTCGACCGGCTACATCGCCGCCCTGCCTCGGCTGCGGGGGTTTCGAGGCTCGCTCCGCTCGCACCTCAACCACCGGTGCCGGGGTCTCGACGGGCTCGACCGGCGTACCTCAGCGCCCTGCGCACGCTGCGGGGGTTTCGAGGCTCGCTCCGCTCGCACCTCAACCACCGGTGCCGGGGTCTCGACGGGCTCGACCCGCGTACCTCGGCGCCCTGCGTTCCTCACCGGGTCTCGACTGGCATGACCGGGGCTGGGTCGGCGTCCGGAAGTCGGGGAAGTTGCCCCACTTTGGGGACTCCGCAGGGGCGTGTGCGTCGATAGCGTGATGGTGCTGCCCGGGTCCGCTGCCCCGGGCACCGGCGCCCGACCCTCATCCCGAGGGCGGGCGCCGTTCTTGTCTGGGGTCGCCCGCTCCGGGGCGGGGAATCAGAGGCCTGCGACGAATCAGAGGCCGGCGACGCGGATGCCGGAGTGGATCCTGTACTTGCGGTTGATCGAGATCAGGACCGCGGTGAGCGGCTCGAGCTGGCGGGCGAGGCGCAGCTTGCCGGCGTCGACACCGGGCCGGCCGGTGACGGACCGGGCGAGCTCGATGGCGACCGCCTTGCCCTCGGCGGAGTCGCCGCAGACGAGGACGTCCTCGTCCGCCAGGTAGTCCGCGTCGCCCCACAGCGAGACCGCGGAGACGTGGTGGAAGGCGCCGACCACCACCGACTCGGGAGCAAGCCGCTGGGCGGACTCGGCCGCCGAGCCCTCGCCACCGTCGATCACGCGGCCGTGGGCGCCTCGCTTGTCGAAGGCGAGCGGGTTCACGCAGGAGATCACCGTCTTTCCCGCCAGCGGCAGGGTTGCGACGAGCTCGTCGTGGCCGTCGTACGGGATTGCGAGCAGCACGACGTCGGCGCCCTCGCAGGCGGCCTCGTTCGTGGCGCCAAGGGTCTCGACTCCCCCGTTCGAGAGCCGCGCGTTCACCTCCGCCGCGGCCTCCTGTGCCCGCTCGGCCGACCGCGACCCCAGGACGACGGTGTGGCCGTGGCGCGCGAAGCGGTAGCCGAGCCCCTTGCCCTGTGGCCCGGTGCCGCCGACGACGGCCACCCGGAAGCTGCGCGCCTCATCCTGCGTCTCGGTCACCGTGGTCTCCCGTCGCGTCGTGCGGAACGTTCCTTGCCCCACGTTCCTTGCCATTGTGACAGCGATCCTGTCACAGTTGAGGAAACCCCTCGGCGCACGCGCGAGCCCGCCGGTCGAGCCCGGAAGGACACCCCCACGTGAAGCTCTCGATGCCCCTCCTCTACGCCGGGAACCCCCGCGAGGCCGCCGACCAGGTGGCCGGGCTGGAGAAGGCGGGCCTCGACGGCGTCTGGGTGGCCGAGCCCTACGGCTTCGACTCCCCCACGCTGATGGGCTACCTCGCCGCGAAGACCGAGACCGTCGAGATCGGCGCCGGGATCCTCAACATCTACTCCCGCACGCCGGGCGCGCTGCTGCAGACCGCGGCCGGCCTCGACAACGTCTCCGGCGGCCGCGCCGTGATCGGCCTCGGCGCGAGCGGCCCGCAGGTGATCGAAGGCTTCCACGGCGTGCCCTACGACCGGCCGCTGGCCCGGACCCGCGAGATCGTCGACATCCTCCGGCGCGGCCTGCGCCGCGAGACCCTGGTCAACGACGGCATCTACAAGCTGCCGCTACCGGCCGACCAGGGCACCGGCCTCGGCAAGCCGCTGAAACTGCTCAACAAGCCCGAGCGCAAGGCGGTCCCGCTCTTCGTCGCGGCCCTCGGGCCGAAGTCGGTGCAGGGCGCTGCGGAGTACGCCGACGGCTGGCTGCCGTTCCTCTTCCACCCCGAGAAGGCCCGCGACGTCTGGGGCGAGTCCCTCGACAAGGGCAGGGCCAAGCGCCCGGAGGGCCTCGCTCCGCTCGAGGTCTCCGCCGGCGGCATGCTCGCGATCGGCGACGACGTGAAGGGTCTCCTCGACTTCGCGCGGCCGATGTACGCGCTCTACGTCGGCGGCATGGGCGCCCGTGGCAAGAACTTCTACAACGACCTCGCCTGCCAGTACGGCTACGAGAAGGAGGCCAAGGAGATCCAGGACCTCTACCTCGACGGCCACAAGCGGGACGCCGAGGCCAAGGTGCCGCTGGAGTGGCTCGAGGCCGGCAACCTGATCGGCCCCGCGTCGTACGTCCAGGAACGGATCGCGGCCTTCCGCGAGGCCGGCGTCACCAACCTCCAGGTCACCCCCGTCTCGGACGACCCCGCCGCCACCGTCGCGCAGGTCAAGGAATGGGTGTCCTGAGCCGCCTGCGGCCCCCGAGGCCCAGCCGTCTCGACAACCTCCGCCGGATCGAGCGGCTCGACCCGGAGACCGACCACGACGAGATCGCCCGGCTGACCACCCGCCTCGAGTTCCCCTGGGATGTCGCGCGCGGCACGGAGATCGCCTTCCTCCGCGACTACGGCGTCCCGTCGATCGCCGCGCTGCTCGACCGCACCCGCGAGTTCGAGGACCACGGCGTCAAGCGGTACGACGACACCCTGCTCATCGGCGAGGAGTTCAGCGTCGACGGCACCGACTCGCCGCGGGCGCACGCCGCGCTGCGCCGGCTCAACCGGATCCACGGCCACTACGCCATCCCGGCCGACGAGCTCGCCTACGTGCTGGCCACGACCATCGTGGGGCCGGTGCGCTGGATCGAGCGCTACGGCTGGCGCCCGCTCCACCCGCACGAGCTCATCGCGCTCGCCCGCGTCACCACCCGCTTCGGCGAGCTGATGGGGCTCAAGCACCTCCCCGCGACGTACGCCGGCTACGCGCGGCTGCTCGACGACTACGAGGCCGCGCGCTTCGCCCCCTCGCCCGAGGCGACGAGGCTGGCGGAGGCGTCGCTGCGGATCGTCCGGGCGACGGCGCCACGACCGCTGCGGCCGCTCGTGCGCCCCATGGCTATCGCCCTGATGGACGAGCCGCTGCGCCGCACGCTCGGGCTGCCGCCGCAGCCACGCTGGCGGGTGCGCACCGTCGACGCCGGGCTGCGGGCCCGCGCCCGGCTGCTGCGCCACCTCCCCCCGCGCCGCACGGCGTACCACCACAAACCCACCACTTACCCGCACGGCTACCGGCTGGCCGACCTCGGCCCGTTGTCGATGCTCGACGAGCTGAACCACACCCCGACGACCCGTCACCGCACCAGGAGCTGACCGCATGAGGCGAGACATCTTCGACGACGAGCACGAGGCGTTCCGCGACGCCGTCGGCACCTTCCTCGACAAGGAGGTCGTCCCCTTCCACCCGCAGTGGGAGAAGGACGGCATCGTCGACCGCGAGGTGTGGGCCAAGGCCGGGACGCAGGGTCTGCTCGGTCTCCAGCTCGACGAGGAGTACGGCGGGGGCGGTACCGACGACTTCCGCTACAACGCGGTGATCGGCGAGGAGATGGCCCGGCGCGGCGTCTACGGCGCGGCGTTCCCGCTGTTCAACGACATGATCGTCCCCTACTTCACCGCCGGGGCGACCGAGGAGCAGAAGCGGCGCTGGTACCCCGGCCTCGCCAGCGGCGAGACCATCGCGGCCATCGCGATGACCGAGCCGGGCGCCGGCTCGGACCTCCAGGGCATCCGCACCACGGCGGTGGACGCGGGCGACCACTACGTGCTCAACGGGCAGAAGACCTTCATCTCCAACGGCATCCTCGCCGACCTCGTCGTCGTCGTCGCGCGCACCGACCCCGACGCCGGCCACCAGGGCATCTCGCTCCTCGTCGTCGAGCGCGGCATGGAGGGCTTCGAGCGCGGCCGCAACCTCGACAAGGTGGGCCAGCACGCGCAGGACACCGCCGAGCTGTCGTTCGCCGACGTGCGGGTCCCGAAGGAGAACCTCCTCGGCGAGGAGGGCGCCGGATTCGCCCAGCTCATGACCAACCTGTCGCAGGAGCGCCTGTCGATGGCGGTCTCGGCGGCCACCGCGTGCGAGACGATCCTCGACATCACGCTCGGCTACGCGAAGGAGCGCACGGCGTTCGGCAAGCCGATCGGGAAGTTCCAGCACAACCGGTTCCTGATCGCCGAGATGGCCACCGAGGCCCACATCGCCCGGGTCTTCGTCGACGACTGCATCAAGCGCCACGTCGCCGGCCAACTGGACCCGAAGACCGCGTCGATGGCGAAGTGGTGGACGACCGAGCTGCAGAAGAAGCTGGTCGACCAGGGCGTCCAGATGCACGGCGGCTACGGCTACATGCTGGAGTACCCGATCGCCCAGGCGTTCGTGAACTCCCGAGTGCAGACCATCTACGGCGGGACCACCGAGATCCAGAAGGAGATCATCGGGCGCAGCCTCGGGCTCTGAGGCCCGCCGGCGAGGCTGCACGGGCCGATCGGTCTGGACCGGGGCCGAAAGGCCCGTGAACTCCGCTCGCGAACGGGGTCGGATGGGGAGAGCCCCCCACGCCGACCGCCCCCGTCCGCCCCTGGAGTCCCGCCCATGCACCGTCATATCGCCGGCAGCCTGACCGGTCGCGTCACCAAGTGGATCGTCGTCGGCTTCTGGCTCGCCGTCTTCGTGGGCGCGGGCGTCTTCGCCGGCAAGCTCGACGAGGTCAAGAACAACGAGGCGGTCTCGTGGCTGCCCGGCAGCGCCGAGTCGACCCGCGCGCTGGAGCGGCTCGAGCCGTTCCGCGACCCCAATGCCATCCCGACCGTGGTGGCCTACGAGTCCGTGTCGGGTCCGCTCAGCGACGCGCAGCTCGCCGAGATCGAGGCTCACGCCCAGGAGATGGCCGGGCTCGACGGTGTCGAGGGCCCGGTGATCAGCCCGGCGGTCGCCGCCCAGGCCGGCGTACCCGCGGTCTCCGAGGACGGCGAGGTCGCACAGACCGTCGTCACCCTCAACTTCGGCCCCAACGGGTGGGAGGAGATGCCGGCGGCGGCCGACGAGCTCCGGGACATCGCCGCGCTCGACGGGGTCGCGGTCTACATCACCGGCGCGGGCGGCCAGGCCGCCGACCAGGCCGAGGCGTTCGCCGGCATCGACAGCACGCTGCTGTTCGCCGCACTGTCGGTGGTCATCGTGATCCTGCTGCTGACCTACCGCAGCCCGGTGCTGTGGCTGCTCCCGATCGTCTCGGTGGTCGTCGCGCTGACCACGAGCCTGGCGCTCGTCTACTTCCTCGCCCGGTACGCCGGCCTCACCGTCAACGACCAGAGCCAGGCCATCCTCAGCGTGCTGGTCATCGGCGCCGGCACGGACTACGCGCTGCTGCTCGTGGCCCGCTACCGCGAGGAGCTGCGCCGCCACGCGGACCGGCACGAGGCGATGGGCTTCGCGCTGCACCGCGCCGCCCCGGCGATCCTCGCCAGCGCCTCCACCGTCGCCGTCGGGATGCTGTGCCTGATGCTCGCCGAGATGAACTCCACCTCCGGCCTCGGCCCCGTGGCGGCGATCGGCATCGGGGTCACCTACGTCGTGATGGTGACCCTGCTGCCCGCGCTGCTCGTGGTCACCGGCCGGTGGGTGTTCTGGCCGAAGCGTCCGTCGTTCGGGTCCGCCGAGCCGACCACCGCGGGGCTGTGGGCCGCGCTCGGCCAGCGCATCTCGCGTGCGCCCCGCTCGGTCTGGATCGTCACCACGGGGCTGCTGCTCGCCGCGTGCCTGGGCCTCTTCCGGCTCGACGCCGGCGGCCTGGCCACCGACGAGCAGTACACCCGCGACTTCGAGTCGGTGACCGGCCAGCAGGTGCTCATCGAGCACGGCCTCGCGGACGCCTCGAACCCGGTGCAGGTCGTCGCCGACGCGGCGTACGCCGACGAGGTGGCCGCTGCGGTGGCCGGCGTCGACAGCGTCGAGCCGCCGACCGGGCCGGTCGTCCAGGGGGACGTCGCGTACATCACCGCCGCGATCCCCGGCGACCCGCTCGCGGACAGCGCCTACGCCGCGGTCGAGGACGTGAGGGAGGCGGTGCGGGCGGTCGACGGCGCCGACGCGCTGGTCGGCGGGTTCTCCGCGGTGTACCTCGACACCAAGGACGCCAACACCCGCGACAACCAGGTGATCATCCCGGCGGTGCTGGTCGTGGTGCTGCTGATCCTGGTCATGCTGCTGCGGGCGTTCACGGCCCCGCTGATCCTGATCGCGACGGTGGTCCTGTCCTTCGGTGCCGCGCTCGGGATCGCGACGCTGCTCTTCGAGTTCGTCTTCGGGTTCGAGGGCGCCGACGCGTCGTTCCCGCTGTTCGCGTTCGTCTTCCTGGTCGCCCTGGGGATCGACTACAACATCTTCCTGATGACCCGGGTGCGGGAGGAGACCCAGACGCTCGGCACGCGGCGCGGGTCGCTCGTCGCCCTCGCCTCGACCGGCGGCGTGATCACGTCGGCCGGCATCGTCCTGGCGGCGACGTTCCTGGTGCTCGGCACGCTGCCGCTGGTGTTCCTGGCCGAGCTGGGCACGACGGTGGCGCTGGGCGTCCTGCTCGACACCATGGTCGTGCGCTCGGTGCTCGTGACCGCGATCAACCTCGACCTCGGGGGGAGGATCTGGTGGCCGAGCGGCCTCGACCGCGGCGACCAGGAGGTCGAGCCGGCGGAGCCGGAGCGTGAACCGGCGGGCGTCTGACGCGGCGCCGGTGCGAGACTGTCGCGGTGGACAGCGGACCCGGTAGTGACGGCGGCCCCGGCAGCGCTGGCGCCGTGACGCCCGCCGAGGTGCGCCGCGCCGTGGTCCGCGCGGAGCGGGGCGCGTCCCTCGACCTCGCCGAGGCGACCGCGCTGCTGGCCGCCCGCGGCGAGCTGCTCGACCGGCTCTGCGCCGCGGCCGCACGGGTCCGCGACGCCGGCCTGGTCGACGCCGGGCGGCCCGGCGTGGTGACGTACTCCCCCAAGGTCTTCATCCCGGTCACGCGGCTGTGCCGCGACCGCTGCCACTACTGCACCTTCGTCGAGACGCCGGGCCAGGCCGCCCGCGACGGCCGGGCGCCGTACCTCTCCCCGGACGAGATCCTCGACGTCGCCCGCCGCGGCGCCGAGGTCGGCTGCCTCGAGGCGCTCTTCACCCTCGGTGACCGGCCGGAGGAGCGCTGGCCGGAGGCGCGGGAGTGGCTCGACGAGCAGGGCTACGACTCGACGCTCGCCTACGTGCGGGCGATGGCGGTGCGGGTGCTCGAGGAGACCGGCCTGCTGCCCCACCTCAACCCCGGCGTCATGTCGTGGGAGGAGCTGAACCGGCTCAAGCCGGTCTCCCCGTCGATGGGGATGATGCTCGAGACGACCTCGCGGCGGCTGTTCGAGACCCGCGGGCTGGCGCACTTCGGGTCGCCCGACAAGGACCCGGCCGTGCGGCTGCGCGTGCTCGAGGACGCCGGCCGGCTCGCGATCCCCTTCACCAGCGGCCTGCTCGTCGGCATCGGCGAGACGCTCACCGAGCGCGCCGAGACGATCCACGCACTGCGCGCCGTCGCCCGGCAGTACGGCGGGCTGCAGGAGGTCATCGTCCAGAACTTCCGCGCCAAGCCCGACACGGCCATGCGCCACGTCGACGACCTCGGCCTCGACGAGTACCGCGCCGCGATCGCGGTCACCCGACTGCTGCTCGGGCCGCGCGCCCGCGTGCAGGCGCCGCCCAACCTCGTCGACAGCTCCGAGGGGTCCGAGGAGTGCCGGCTGCTGCTGGAGGCGGGCGTCGACGACTGGGGCGGCGTCTCGCCGCTCACCCCTGACCACGTCAACCCCGAGCGGCCCTGGCCCTCGCTCGACCGGCTCCGCGAGGTCACCGCCGCCGCGGGCCTGGCGCTGCGGCCGCGGCTGACCGTCCACCCCGAGTACGTGCTGCGCGGCGAGCCCTGGCTCGACCCCCGGGTGGCCGGCCACGTCGCGGCGCTCGCGGGCGACGACGGCCTCGCGCGCGACGGCGTACGACCGGTGGGGCGGCCGTGGCAGGAGCCGGACGGCGGCCTCGGGCAGGGTGGGCGCACCGACCTGCACGCCGCGGTCGACACCGAGGGCCGGACCGACGACCGGCGCAGCGACTTCGCCGACGTGTACGGCGACTGGGACGCGGTGCGGGAGGCGGCGGGCGCGACGGGTTCAGCCCTGGGAGCCCCGGCGGTGCTGCACGCCGAGGGCGGCGCGGCGCTGCGGGCGGCGGAGGCCGACCCCGCGGGGCTGACCGACGCGCAGGCACTGGAGCTGGTGACGGCCGAGGGCGACCTGCTGGCCGCGGTCTGCCGGCTGGCCGACGACCTGCGCCGCGACACGGTCGGCGACGAGGTCACCTACGTCGTCAACCGGAACATCAACTTCACCAACGTCTGCTACGTCGGCTGCCGGTTCTGCGCCTTCGCCCAGCGGCGGACCGACGCCGACGCCTACTCGCTGTCGCTGGAGCAGGTGGCCGACCGGGCCGAGGAGGCGTGGCGGCTCGGCGCGACCGAGGTCTGCATGCAGGGCGGGATCGACCCGGAGCTGCCCGGCACGGCGTACTTCGACCTGGTCGCGGCGGTGAAGCAGCGGGTGCCGGAGATGCACGTGCACGCGTTCTCGCCGATGGAGGTCGTCAACGGCGCCGCCCGCACCGGGCTGTCGGTCGAGGACTTCCTCATCAAGGCGCGCGAGGCCGGGCTCGGTTCGGTGCCCGGCACGGCCGCGGAGATCCTCGACGACGAGGTGCGGTGGGTCCTCACCAAGGGCAAGCTGCCGGCCACCGCGTGGGTCGACGTCATCACCACTGCGCACCGCGTCGGACTCCCGTCGTCGTCGACGATGATGTACGGCCACGTCGACCACCCGCGCCACTGGGTCCAGCACCTCCGGGTGCTCAGCCGGATCCAGGACGAGACCGGTGGCTTCACGGAGTTCGTGCCGCTGCCGTTCGTGCACCACTCGGCGCCGATCTACCTCGCCGGCGTCGCCCGCCCGGGCCCGACGCACCGCGACAACCTCGCGGTCCACGCGCTCGCGCGCATCCTGCTCCACGGCCGGATCCGTCACGTGCAGACGAGCTGGGTCAAGCTCGGCGCCGACGGCACCCGCGCCATGCTGCGCGCCGGCGCGGACGACCTCGGCGGCACGCTCATGGAGGAGACGATCAGCCGGATGGCCGGCTCCGAGCACGGCTCGGCGAAGACGGTCGCCGAGCTCACCGGGATCGCCGGCGGTATCGGCCGCCCGGTGCGCGAGCGCACCACGACGTACGACGTGCCTGCGCGCAGCCGCTGAACCCGCTCGTCGCTCGGCCAGGACACCCCTTCCTCCGGGTCCAGACCACCGCCGCCAGTTCGGGCCCTTTGGGCGCCCCTGTCAACGGGGACCCGTCGCCCGGCGTCTCCGAGGGCACGCACACCCGAGGAGGAGTCCCATGTATCTGCGAATGCATTCCCGGATCGCCCTCGCGCCGTTGGCTGCGGTGGCGTGTGGCCTCGCCACGCTGGTCGGTCCCGCGGCCGGCGCCCCCGGCCTCGCCGGGGCCGCGCACGACCGGTCCGACCCGCAGACCCGGCCTTGCTTCATCGAGCCCCCACGCTGGAACGAGGCGTTGGACGGGCCTCTCCCCCGATGTGCGCTCCACGGCGGGGACCTCCCCCTGCCCAGCCACCTGCCCAGCCACGCGTGGACCCGCCCCGGGCTCGACTCGCTGCCGTGATCTCCCGCGGCGTCCCCGCCGGCTGCTCCGCCGACCATCGGTGACCGCGCTAGCGTGCGACCATGGCAGCCATCGAGGTCACCGGTCCCGAGGTCGAGCGCGCCGAGGAGGTGCTGACGCCGGAGGCACTCGACTTCGTCGCCGACCTGCACCGCCGGTTCGGCGAGCGGCGCGACGCACTGCTCGCCGCACGGCAGCGGCGGCGCGAGCAGGTCGCGAAGCACGGGCTCGACTTCCAGCCGGACACGGCCGAGGTGCGCGAGGGCGACTGGACGGTCGCGCCGGTGCCCGCCGACCTGCAGGACCGCCGGGTCGAGATCACCGGCCCGACCGAGCGGAAGATGGCCATCAACGCGCTCAACTCGGGCGCGAAGGTGTGGCTGGCCGACCTCGAGGACGCCAACACCCCGCACTGGCGCAACGTCGTCGGCGGCCAGGTGACCCTGATGGACGCCGTCCGCCGCACCATCGAGCTGACCACCCCGGAGGGCAAGCACTACGCGCTCACCGACCCCGACCGGATCCCGGTGATCGTGCCGCGGCCGCGTGGTTGGCACTTCGACGAGGAGCACCTGCGCGTCGACGGCGCGCCGGTCGTCGCCGCGCTCGTGGACTTCGGCCTCTACTTCTTCCACAACGCCCGCGAGGTGCTGGCGCGCGGCAGCGGCCCGTACTTCTACCTGCCGAAGATGGAGTCGCACCTCGAGGCGCAGCTCTGGAACGACGTCTTCACCCACGCGCAGCAGGCGCTCGGCATCCCGCACGGCACGGTCCGGGCCACGGTGCTCATCGAGACGATCACCGCGGCGTTCGAGATGGACGAGATCCTCAACGAGCTGCGCGACCACGTGGCCGGGCTCAACGCGGGGCGCTGGGACTACCTGTTCAGCATCATCAAGAACTTCCGCGACGCCGGGTCGGCGTACACCCTCCCGGACCGCAACGCGGTCACCATGGCGGCGCCGATGATGCGGGCCTACAGCGACCTGCTGGTCCGCACCTGCCACCGGCGGGGAGCGTTCGCGATCGGCGGGATGGCGGCGTTCATCCCGAGCCGGCGCGACCCGGAGGTCAACGAGCGGGCGTTCGCGAAGGTGCGCGAGGACAAGACGCGCGAGGCCGCGGCCGGGTTCGACGGGTCGTGGGTCGCCCACCCCGACCTGGTGCCGCTGTGCGCGGAGGTGTTCGGCGAGGTGCTGGGCGAGCGGCCGAACCAGCTCGACGTCCTGCGCGAGGACGTCACGGTCGGGCCCGACGACCTGCTGGCCGTCGACCGGACGCCCGGCGAGCGCACCGAGGCGGGGCTGCGCGGCAACGTGCGGATCGGCATGCAGTACGTCGCCGCCTGGCTCTCCGGCAACGGCGCCGCCGGCATCGACAACCTCATGGAGGACGCCGCCACCGCCGAGATCTCGCGGTCGCAGGTGTGGCAGTGGATCAACAGCGGCGCCACCCTCGACACCGGCGAGACCGTCACCCACGACCTCGTCGAGCGGGTCGTCGAGGAGGAGCACGCCGCGCTCGTCGAGGCCGCCGCGGGCGGGGACACCGAGGTGCTGGCCGAGGCGCGCCGGCTCTTCGAGCAGGCCGCCCTCGCCGAGGACTTCCCCGACTTCCTGACCCTGCCCGCCTACCGCTCGATCCTCGCCGCCGGCCACTGACCCGCACACCGTTGAGTCGACACTTCTGACGCTCGAGTCCCGAGTTCTGCCGGTCCACTCGGGACTTCCGGTCACGCTCCCGGGCAACTGGTGGCAGCTCGGCGTCGTACGGGCGTCAACTGGTGGCAGCTCGGCGTGGTTCCGGGGTCAACTGGCGGCAGCTCGCGTGACTTCCTGGCCGGCGATCCAGATGCCGGCGAGGTCGGCGGGGGTGCCGAGGGCAAAGACCCGGGCCAGGGCCTGCTCGGGCGAGTCGGCGTGGCGCAGGGCGAGGTCGAGCGGGGTGCCGGGGGCCGGGCGCACCCGGACGGCGTCGAACTGGCGGCCCTCGCCGAGGTCCCCGACCTGGTCGCCCAGTCCCAGCGCGAGCGCGCCGGCGCGGGTCGCGAGGTGGAGCAGGTGGGTCGAGGTCAGCGGCAGGCCCTCGCGGCCGAGCAGCGACTGGGTGAAGGTCGCCTGCAGGCCCTCCTTGAGCAGGCAGAAGCCGGTGCCGGCGCCGACGTCGGAGCCGAGCGCGACCCGGACGCCGTGGTCGACGTGACGACGCAGCGGGAAGAGCCCGCTGCCGAGGGCGGCGTTGCTGGTCGGGCAGTGCGCGACCGAGGCGCCGCGACCGGCCAGCACCGCGAGCTCGTCATCGGTGGGGTGCACGTCGTGGGCGAGCACCGAGCGCTCCCCCACCAGGCCGTGGCAGTCGTAGGTGCCGACGTAGTGGGCGGCCTCGGCGAAGAGCCGGCCGACCTCGGCCACCTCGCGGGGGTTCTCGTTGACGTGACTGGTGAACCACGTGCCGGGCTCGTCCTTCAGCACCGCCGCGCACGCCTCGAGCACCGCCTCGCTGGCGGAGTAGGAGAAGCGCGGGGTGACGGCGTACCGGGTGCGGCCGCGGCCGTGCCAGCGGGCGGCGAGCCCGCGCGCCTCGTCGTAGGCTCGCTCGGGGGTCGTGAGCAGCGGCGCGGGCAGCGCCCGGTCGCTGACGACCAGGCCGGCGGTCACCCGCAGCCCGACCCGGGTCGCCTCCTCGAAGAACGCGTCGACGGCGGGCGCGAAGTGGGAGCCGAACACCAGCGCGGCCGTGGTCCCGGCGGAGACGAGCCCGGCGACGAACTCCCGCGCGATCACGGCGGCGTACGCCGGGTCCTCGAGCCGGCACTCCTCCGGCAGCGCGCAGCGGTCGAGCCAGTCGAGCAGCGGCATCCCGAGGGTCCCGACGATCCGGACCTGCGGGTAGTGGACGTGGGTGTCGACGAACCCGGGCAGCAGCAGCCCGTCGGAGAGGTCGAGGACCTCCTCGTCGGGGTGCTCCGCGCGGAGCGAGGCGAAGGATCCGCGGCCGGCCACGACGCCGTCACGGACCAGCAGCCCGGCGTCCTCGTCGTGCCGCAGCACCCCGCCGGTGAACGGGTCGTCGGGCGTGTCCAGCACCCGCGCCCGGACCAGGGTCACGGGCCCCCCGGGCTCGTCCGCGCGGTCCGGTAGGCCGTCTCGCGCAGCAGCGCAGTCGCCACCGAGAGCGCCACCGTCGCAGGCTCCTTGCCCACGATCGCGGGGTCGCCGATCGGGCAGCGGACCCGGTCGACGGCGACCGGGTCGTGGCCCTCGGTCAGCAGCCCGCCGCGGAAGCGGGCCCACTTCGCAGCCGAGCCGATCAGCCCGACGCTGCCGAGGTGGCCGCAGCGCAGCGCCGCGTCGCAGAGCGCGAAGTCCTCGGCGTGGTCGTGGGTCATCACCAGCACGTGGGTGCCGGCCGGCACCGCGCCGAGCGCGAGCTCGGGCAGCGGCGCGTGGTGGACGTGCACGCCGGCGACCGCGTCGGCGAGGCAGGCCAGCCGCTCATCCGTGAGCTGGTCGGCGCGCGAGTCGACGAGGTGGAGCTCGAGGTCGTGGCGGGCCAGCACCCGCGCCAGCTCCAGCCCGACGTGGCCGACGCCGAAGACGGCGACCGACGGCACCACCCGCAGCGGCTCCAGCAGCAGCGACACCTCGCCGCCGCAGCACTGGCGACCGTGCTCGGTGCGGGCCTTGTCGCTCAGCGAGACCGTCAGTGTCTCGGGCCCGTCGACGAGCCCGCCGGCCAGCAGCGCGCGGGCCCGGGCGATCGCGGTCTCCTCGAGGTTGCCGCCGCCGACGGTGCCCCAGGTCCCCTCGGCCGTGACGACCAGCTTGGCGCCGGCGTCGCGGGGTGCGTGGCCGCGCACTCCCGCGACGGTGACCAGCACTCCGGGCACCCGCTCCCGGCGCAGCCGGGCCAACTCGTCGACCCAGCTCATCGCCGTGTCACCTCCTCCGAGCGCGGGTGGAGCCGCTCCGCGTCGACCGGCGGCTGGTCGGGGACGAGGCCGGGCAGGCCGTCGGCGACGTGGCCGTGCCGGCTGCCGGCGCGATCGCCGCGGCGGGCCCGGTCGAGCGCCCAGTAGACCGCCTCGGGCGTCGCGGGCGAGGCGAGGTCGACGCTGGTGCCGGGCGGGCCGAAGGCGGCGGCCGCCTCGCGCAGCGCCTCACGCACCGAGAAGGCCAGCATCAGCGGCGGCTCCCCCACCGCCTTGGAGCCGTAGACAGCGCCGTCCTCGTGCGCCCGCGGCAGCAGGCTGACCCGGAAGTCGGGCGGCATCTCGCTGAAGCTCGGGAGCTTGTAGGTGCTGGCGGCCTGGGTGGTGAGCCGGCCCCGGCCGGGGCCGTCGGACTCGTCCCAGCGCAGGTCCTCCAGCGTCAGCCAGCCGGCGCCCTGCACGAAGCCGCCCTCGATCTGGCCGAGGTCGACCAGCGGCGAGAGGCTGTCGCCGACGTCGTGGACGATGTCCACGCGGCGCAGCGTGTAGGCACCGGTGAAGCCGTCCACCTCGACCTCGGCCGCGGCGACGCCGTAGGCGAAGTACTTGAACGGGTGGCCGTGCATCACCGTGGAGTCCCAGTGGAGCCCCTCGGTGCGGTAGTAGCCGGCCGCCCACAGCTGCACGCGGCTGAAGTACGCCTCGCGGACCAGCTCCTCCCACGGCAGCCCGCGGCCGGCGTCGACCTCGCGCAGTCGCTCCAGGATCTGCTCGCAGGCGTGCTTGACCGCGCCGCCGTTGAGGTCGGCCCCCGAGCTCGCCGCCGTCGCGGAGGTGTTGGGCACCTTGTCGGTCCGGGTCGGCGCGAGCCGGACCCGCGCGAGGGGTACGCCGAGCGCGGTCGCCGCGACCTGCAGCATCTTGGTGTGGAGGCCCTGCCCCATCTCGGTGCCGCCGTGGTTGATGAGGACCGAGCCGTCCTTGTAGACGTGCACCAGCGCCCCGGCCTGGTTGAAGGCGGTGAAGTTGAAGGAGATCCCGAACTTCACCGGCGTCACCGCGATCGCCCGCTTAATGTGCGGGTGGGCGGCGTTGAACGCCTCGACCTCCGCGCGCCGCTCGGCGACCCGCCCCTCGGCGAGGACCTGCTCCCACGCGGCGACGGCGCGCTCGGGGTGCCGCACCGGCTGGCCGTACGGCGTGGACTGGCCGTCGGCGTAGAGGTTGCGGCGGCGCAGCTCCACCGGGTCGACGCCGAGAAGCGGGGCGCAGCGTCCGAGCACGTCCTCGATCACCAGCATCCCCTGCGGCCCGCCGAAGCCGCGGAAGGCGGTCTGCGAGGTCTTGTTGGTCCGCGCGACGCGGCCGTTCACCCGGACGTGCGGGATCCAGTAGGCGTTGTCGACGTGGCACAGCGCCCGGGCGAGCACCGGCTCGGACAGGTCGAGGCTCCAGCCGCCGTCGCTGGTGAGCGTCGCGTCGAGCGCCTGCAGCCGACCGTCGTCGTCGAAGCCGACCCGCCACTGGGCGTGGAAGCCGTGCCGCTTGCCGGTCATGGTCATGTCCTGCGCCCGGCTCAGCCGCAGCCGCACCGGGCGGCCGGTCAGGGTGGCGCCCAGCGCCGCGATCGCGGCGTACCCGTGGGGCTGCATCTCCTTGCCGCCGAAGCCGCCGCCCATCCGCAGGCACTGCACGGTCACGTCGTGGTTGTGGAGCCCGAGGACGTGGGCCACGATCTCCTGCGTCTCGGAGGGGTGCTGCGTGCTGGACTGCACGAACACCTGGCCCGCCTCGTCGAGCATCGCCAGCGAGCAGTGGGTCTCGAGGTAGAAGTGCTCCTGGCCGGCCATCTCGGTGACGCCGCTGAAGACGTGCGTCGAGCCGGCGAGCGCCGCCTCGACGTCGCCGCGCTCGACGGTGGGCCGGCCGCCCTGGAAGCTGCCCGCCTCGATCGCCTCCCGGACGCTGACGAGCGCCGGCAGCGGCTCGTAGTCGACCTCGACGGCCGCGGCTCCGCGCCGGGCCGCCTCGAGGGTCTCGCCGAACACCCAGCAGACCGCGTGACCGACGTACATCACCTCGGACGGGAACAGCGGCTCGTCGTGCTTCACGCCCGCGTCGTTGACGCCGGGCACGTCGTCGGCGGTGAGCACCCGCACGACGCCGGGCACGGCGTAGGCCGGGTCGACGTGGAGCCGGGTGACCCGGGCGTGGGCGTGGGGCGCCTGGACCGGGTGGGCGTGCAGGACGCGCGGGGTCCGCACGACGAGGTCGTCGGTGTACAGCGCGGCGCCGGTGACGTGGAGCGCGGCGCTCTCGTGGGGCAGGTCCTCGCCGACGACGGCGCCGTCGGGGCGGCGGGACAGCGGGCTGCCGGTCGAGCTGGTCATGCCGGCACCTCCTCGCCGGTCGTGGTCCACCAGAGCCGGCGCAGCGCCTGCCCGAGCATCGCGCTGCGGTAGGCGGCGCTGGCGCGGTGGTCGTCCATGGGGGTGCCCTCACCGGCGAGCGCGTCCGCTGCCTCGTCGACGGTCTCCGCGGCCCACGGCCGGCCCTCGAGCGCGGCCTCGGTCGCCCGCGCGCGGAGAGGGGTGGCGGCGACGCCGCCGAGGCCGATCCGGGCCCGACTGACGGAGCCCCCGTCGAGGTCGAGGGCGAAGCCGACGGCGACGCTGGAGATGTCGTCGTACCGGCGCTTGGCGATCTTGTGGAACGCTGTGAGGGTGGGCGTCCGGGCGGGGAGCCGGACCGCGCGGATCAGCTCGCCGGGACCGAGCACGGTCTCGCGGTAGCCGGTCCAGAAGTCCTCGAGCGCGACCTCGCGCTCGCCGTCGGCGGAGGCCAGCAGCAGCGTCGCGTCCAGCGCGAGCAGCGCCGGTGGCAGGTCGCCGATCGGCGAGGCGGTGGCGAGGTTGCCGCCGATGGTGGCGCCGTTGCGGATCAGCCGGGAGGCGAACTGCGGCCACACCTCGTCGAGCAGCGGCACCGACCCCGCCAGCAGCTCCTCGGCCTCGCTCAGCGTGAGCGCGGCGCCGATCTCGACGTGGCCGTCGCCGGTCGTCAGCCCGCGCAGCTCGGGCAGCCGGTCGACCGCGACGACGTAGGCCGGTCGCGCGCCGCGCAGGTTGACCTCGACGCCGAGGTCTGTGGCGCCGGCCAGGACGGTGGCGCCGGGGTGGTCGGCGAGCAGCCGCAGCGCCTCGGCAAGGTCGGTCGGCCGGACGAAGTCACCGTCGTCGTCGGCGAGCCGGGTGGCGGCCGGGGCGGGGGGCGGAGCGGCGCGGCGGGTGGCGACCGGGTCGGCCGGGTCGGGGTCGCCGAGCGCCCAGGCCGCGTCGCGGATCGGTCGGTAGCCGGTGCAGCGGCAGAGGTTGCCGCTGAGGGCGTGGAGGTCGAAGCCGTTGGGGCCGTGCTCCGCGTCCTCGTGCACATGCCCGTGGTGGCCGTCGGTCATCGCGGACCGGCCGGCGCGGTAGAACTCCGCGGCCATCGAGCAGACGAAGCCGGGGGTGCAGTAGCCGCACTGCGACCCGCCGCGGACCGCGAGCTCGCGCTGGACCGGGTGCAGGGAGTCGGGGGTGCCGAGCCCCTCGGAAGTGACGACCTCCTGCCCGTCGAGGGCCGCGGCCGGCACCAGGCAGGCGTTGACGGCGGTCCACCGCGTCGCCCCGCCCTCACCGTCGGGCGTGCCCGAGCCGACGTCGGGGCGGGCCACCAGCACCGAGCAGGCGCCGCACTCCCCCTCGGCGCAGCCCTCCTTGGCGCCGGTGAGCCCGAGCCCGCGGAGGAAGTCGAGGGCGGTGGTGTGCACGGGCACGCCGGCGAGCTCACGGGGCGTCCCGTTGACGGTGATCTGTGGGATCTGTGCGATCTGTGGGATCTCGGGCATCTCGTCTCCGCGCGTGGTCGTCCGCGGCCGTTGCCGCGTGCATGGTTTCGAGAGCCCTGCGGCCGCCGGTTGTCCATGCCGAACGACGCCCGCGCTCCCACTCTACGTGACCGCGGTCACATCCGTCCCCCGTCGACACCGCCGCGAACGGGCGGACTCAGGGGTGGAGGCGCAGCCGCGGGTGGCGGTGGACGTCCTTGTAGAGCAGGTAGCGGAACCGACCCGGGCCACCGGCGTAGCAGGCCTGCGGGCAGAACGCGCGCAGCCACATGAAGTCGCCCGCCTGCACCTCGACCCAGTCGCGGTTGAGCAGGTAGACCGCTTTGCCCTCCAGCACGTAGAGGCCGTGCTCCATGACGTGGGTCTCCGGGAACGGGATGGCCCCGCCCGGCTCGAAGGTGACGATGTTGACGTGCATGTCGTGGCGGACGTCGTCGGGGTCGACGAACCGCTGCGTGGCCCAGGCACCGTCGGTGTCGGGCATCGGCTGGAGCGCGACGTCCTGCTCGCGGGTCACGAACGCCTCCGGCAGCTCGACGCCGTCGACGCGCTCGTAGGCCTTGCGGATCCAGTGGAAGGTCGCGGTCGCTCCGGAGGTGTTGCGCAGCGTCCAGCCGGCGCCGGGCGGGAGGTAGGCGTAGCCGCCGCGCTCCAGGTCGTACGACGACCCGGCCACGGTCAGTGAGACCCGGCCGTCGACCACGAAGAGCACCGCCTCGGCGTCCGGGTCCGGCTCGGGGCGGTCGCTGCCGCCGCCCGGGGCGACCTCGACGACGTACTGCGAGAAGGTCTCGGCGAAGCCCGACAGCGGCCGCGCCAGCACCCACAGCCGGGTGTCGTCCCAGTGCGGCAGCCGGCTGGTCACGATGTCGCGCATGGTGCCGCGCGGCAGCACGGCGTACGCCTCGGTGAAGACGGCGCGGTCGGTGGTCAGCTCCGTCTGGCCGGGCAGGCCGCCGCGGGGCGTCCAGTACTGCGGGCTCTCCGGACTCTCCGGGGTCACTGCCTCCCCCTCCTCAGCAGCCGGCCGCGCGGGGCGGCGGCCAGGTCGACGGGTGTGCCGCGCAGCCAGGTCTGGCGCACGGTGCCGGTGAGCGTACGCCCGGCGTAGGCCGAGAGGGCGTTCTTGTGGTGGAGCCGCGCGGGATCCACCACGAAGGTCTCGTCGGGGGCGAGCACGCACAGGTCGGCGGCGCTGCCGACCGCGATCTCGCCCCGGTCCGTGAGCCCCACCCGGCGGGCGGGGGCGGTGGCCATCCAGCGGACGACGTCGGCGAGGCCGAGGCCGCGCTCGCGGGCGGCGGTCCACACCACCGGCAGCGACAGCTGCAGCGACGCGATGCCGCCCCAGGCCTCGGCGAAGTCGCCGGTGTCGCGGCGCTTCAGCTCGGCCGTGCACGGCGAGTGGTCGCTGACGACCAGGTCGAGGTCGCCGTCGGCCAGGCCGTCCCAGAGGGCCGACCGGTTGTCGGCGTCGCGGATGGGCGGGCAGCACTTGAGCTCGGTGGCACCGTCGGGGACCTCGCCGGCGTCGAAGTAGAGGTAGTGCGGGCAGGTCTCGACCGACACGTCGACCCCGTCCCGGCGGGCCTCGCGCAGCCCGGGGATCGCACCCGCCGCACTGAGGTGCACCACGTGCGCACGGGCGCCGGTGGCCCGCGCCGCGTCGATCACCAGGTCGATCGCGCGCTCCTCCGCCGCAGGCGGCCGGGACGCCAGGAAGCCGGCGTACGCCGTGCCGTGCTCGCACGGCCCGATCGACGTCGGGTCCTCGGCGTGCACGATCATCAGCGCCCCGAGCCGCGCGGTCTCGGCCATCGCTGCGCGGAAGTCCGCCGGCTCGAGGTGCGGGAACTCCGGCACCCCGGAGTCGAGCAGGAAGCACTTGAAGCCGAAGACCCCCTCGTCGTGGAGCGGGCCGAGGTCGTCGAGGTTGCCGGGCACGGCGCCGCCCCAGAAGCCCACGTCGACGAAGGCCTGGTCGCGCGCGGCCGCCCGCTTCTCCTCCAGCGCCGCCACGGTCGTCGTGGCCGGGATGCTGTTGAGGGGCATGTCGACGATCGTGGTGACGCCGCCGGCCGCCGCCGCGCGAGTGGCGGAGGCGAACCCCTCCCACTCGGTGCGGCCGGGCTCGTTGACGTGCACGTGGGTGTCGACGAGGCCGGGCAGCAGCACCTCGTCGTCGGCGAGGTCGACGACCAGGTCGGCGTCGGCCCGGGCGCCGTACGGCGCGAGGTCGACGACGACGCCGTCCTTGATGCCGACCTCGACCGGCTCCTCCCGGCCACCGACGACCGCCCGCGGTGCCCGCAGCAGCACGTCGAGCCGGTCGGGCCGGGCGCCCCGGGACGGCGGGTCAGCTGCCACGGTAGGTGGAGTAGCCGTAGGGGTTGAGCAGCAGCGGCACGTGGAAGTGCTCGTCGGCGGCGACCACGAACGCCACCCGCACCTCCGGGTAGAAGGCGTCGACCCCGAGGCCGGCGAACCAGCTGCCGGTGTCGAAGCGGACGACGTAGTCGCCGAGGTCCAGGTCGTCCGGGCCGAGCCGGCCGACCCGGCCGTCGGCGTCGGTGACCCCGGCGCCGAGGACCTCGCCGTCGGCGGAGAGGAGCTCGACGCGGACCCCCTCGGCCGGGCGGCCGCGACTGGTGTCGAGGACGTGGGTGCTCAGGGTGGCCATCAGGTCAGCTGCTCCAGCCGGAGCAGCGCGATCTGGCGCAGCTGCTCCTCGGTCTCGGTCCGTTCGGTGTCGTCGTCGTTGCCGAGCCGGCGCTCGAGCTCGGCCAGGATCTCGGTCGCGTCGCGGCCGGCGGCCCGGATCAGGAAGACCCGGTCGAAGCGCTCCTCGTAGGCCCGGTTGCCGGCGGCCAGCCGGGCCGCGACGTCGGCGTCCTGCCGGTCGACCCCGGACTGCTCACGCTCCGAGAAGGCGGCGTCGTGGCCCGCCCCGGCGCGCTCCCCGATCCGCGGGTGGCCGGCAAGCGCTTCCTGCAGCTCGTCGTCGCTGAGCGTCGCGGCGGTCTCCGCGACGGTCAGCAGCGCCTCGCGGTCGGCGTACGGGCGGCCGGCGACGACGGAGTCGACCCACCGCGGCACGGCGAGGCAGCGGGTGAGCCGCTCGCGCGCCTCGGCCTCGGGCAGCGCGTTGAACTCCTCCAGCGCGGCGGACGTCGGCGCGGCCATCAGGGCTCCCGGGTGACGGTGGCCTCGATGAGGCCGTAGGGGCGGTCGGCGGCGATGAACACCTCGCCGGGGTTGTCGAGCCCGAAGGGCGTCAGGTCGACGAGGTGGTGGTGCTTGTTGGGCGCCACGAAGGAGACCTCGGCCAGGCCGTCGTGGGCCTCCAGGACCGCCTTCCCCATCGCCCACAGCGTCTCCTGCAGCGCCCGGCTGTACGTCGTCGCGAAGGCCTCGACGAGCAGCCTCCGCACATCGGCGTACGACGCGTCCCAGTCGAACGGCGGGTCGTCGGCGGCGGGCTCCGATGCGTGCCGCCAGCGGGCGGTGAGCGAGGTCGCGAGGACACGGTCGTCGGTGTCCTGCAGCGTGGTGTACTCGTCGTGCAGGAACCCCTTGAACTCCGAGCCGGTCGACTTCAGCACGACCAGGTCGCGCAGCCCGGACTCGACCGTCGCGCCGTCGCGGGTCACGTCGGC
The DNA here is from genome assembly GCF_042659625.1 of Nocardioides sp. GCM10027114. Lineage (NCBI taxonomy): Bacteria > Bacillati > Actinomycetota > Actinomycetes > Propionibacteriales > Nocardioidaceae > Nocardioides > Nocardioides sp. GCM10027114. Next base: position 192,338 of record NZ_JBHSSS010000025.1, on the reverse strand, counting down.
GACGACGGTGCGGACCTCCTCGCCACGACGCACGAAGGCGTGGTCGTGGCCGGCGCCGTCGACCTCGATCCGGGCCCACGCCTGCTCCTCGACGGTGACCAGGCACCCGGTCGCGGCCGGGGTCGCCTCGAGCAGACGGCGGCCGAGCGCGAGGGCGTAGTCCTCGGGCGAGCTCACGCCGTGCCGCTTCGCCCAGGCGAACGCGGTGTTCTTCTGGGTGTCGGTCGGCAGGACGTGCGCCTGGTCGCCGTCGACGTGGGCGGCGGTGAAGTCGCCGCGCAGCGCCGTCGAGACATTGAGGTCGCGGATCTCGTGGCGCGGGGTGTCGCGGTGGATCCGCACCACCCGGTTCTCCGCCTTGCCGTACTGGTTGCTCCCGAGCCGGACGGCTCCGGGGGCCTCCCCCGTCGTGCCCACGTCACTCCTCCCGTCGGGGCCGGCGCGCCAGGTCGGCGAGCCGGTCGGCGTCGAGGCCGGTGGCCTCCGCGGTCTCGTCCTGCCCCAGCGCGCCGCAGTCGAGGCCGCGCAGCAGGAAGTCGGCCAGCGCACGCGCGGTGGCGGGCTCGTCCAGCACGGAACCGTCGGCCCTGTCCGAATCGGCCGCGGAGTACGCGCTCAGCCGCTCCGCCGCGTCGGCGAACCCGTCGCGGTAGAAGCGGAACGTCGCGGCGTACCGGGTCGGCAGCTGCGCGGGGTGCAGGTCCCAACCCTGGTAGAAGCCACGCTCCAGCGAGCGGCGCACCAGCCGCAGGTGGGTCTCCCACCCACGTCGCACCGCGTCGGTGTCTCCGACGGGAAGCACGTTCGTGGAGCCGTCGGAGAGGCGTACGCCGGTACCGGCCGCGGCGGCCTGCATCACCGCCTTGGCGTGGTCGGCGGCGGGGTGCTCGAGGCTCTGGAAGGGCGCGGCGATCGCGCACGCGGCGCTGTAGTCGTAGGTGCCGTAGTGCAGGCCGGTGCAGCGACCCTCGGCGGCGCGGATCATGCGGGCCACCGGGACGGTGCCGTCAGCGCCGAGGACCGACTGCGGCGTCTCGACCTGGATCTCGAAGCGGAGGACGCCGTCGCCGAGGGAGAGCGCGGACTCGAGGTGGGCGAGCGCCAGCACCATGGCCTCGACCTGCTCCACCGAGGTCACCTTGGGCAGGGTCACCACGAAGCCGTCCGGCAGCGGCCCGCCGTCGGTCAGCGTCTCGACGAACCGGACGAGGGTGCGCAGCCCACGGTGGCGGGTGGCGGGCTCGAGACTCTTGACGCGGATGCCGTGGAACGGGGTCGCGGTGCCCTCGGCGATCGCGGCGCGCAGGGCGGTCGCCGCCGCTGTCGCGGCCTCGTCCTCCTCGTCGTCCGGCCTGGTCCCGTAGCCGTCCTCGAAATCGATCCGCACGTCCTCGACCGGTTCGCTGCCCAGCTTCTCCAGAAGCCGGTCGAGCAGGTCGTCGTCACCGTCGAGCAGCTCGAGCAGCAGCCCCGCGTGCTCGAGCACGACCCGCTGCGCCTCGTCGCCGTAAGACTTGGCGGTGCGGGCCGTGAACCGGTCCGCCGGCACGTAGGCGGTGTGCACCGGCTGCCGGCCGGCCCGCTCGCCGGGGTAGTGCCGCGCCAGGTCGGCGTCCGCGCCCTCGAGGTGCGCGTCGATGTCGCGCGTCAGCCCCGCGAGGTCCACGTCCGCCATGTCGGCACCCTAGTGGCCCTGTCGACCCCCCACCCGCCACGCGACACGCCGCCGGTGGTTGAGGTGCGAGGCCCCCCAGCGCCGAGCCTCGAAACCCCGTGAGCGAGGCAGGGCAGCAACCCGACGCCTGTGCGGTGGATCCGGCGCGCTGGGTACGCCGTACCCACCGCGCTGTTCCCGGCGAGGTCTCGACGAGCTCGACCGGCGTGGGTCACCGCCCTGCACTCGTGCGCGGGTCTCGACACGCTCGCTGCGCTCGCTACTCGACCACCGGTTCCCCAGGCCGTGGCCACCGGCTCGTGGCCGCGTGGCACCGGTGGTTGAGGTGCGAGGCGCGCCAGCGCCGAGCCTCGAAACCCCGTGAGCGAGGCAGGGCAGCAACCGGACGCCTGTGCGGTGGATCCGGCGCGCTGGGTACGCCGTACCCAT
>NZ_JBHSSS010000025.1:151214-190224 GCF_042659625.1 Nocardioides sp. GCM10027114 | reverse complement strand
CGCTACTCGACCACCGGTTCCCCAGGCCGTGGCCACCGGCTCGTGGCCGCGTGGCACCGGTGGTTGAGGTGCGAGGCGCGCCAGCGCCGAGCCTCGAAACCCCGTGAGCGAGGCAGGGCAGCAACCCGACGCCTGTGCGGTGGATCCGGCGCGCTGGGTACGCCGTACCCACCGCGCGGTTCCCGGCGAGGTCTCGACGAGCTCGATCGGCGTGGGTCACCGCCCTGCGCCCGGGTCAGGCGGGGTAGCCGAGGTCGCGGAGGGTGTCGGCCTGGATCTCGTCGACGCGGGGCTCGTGGGTGGTGCGCGGGGTGAGGCGGGAGAAGTGCGGGAAGCGGAGCTCGGCGAGCTCCTCCTCCCAGCCGGGGTCGGTACCGAGGCCGCTGAAGACCGCGACGCCGGAGAGCACGTCGAGGGGTGAGCGCACCATGGCCTCGTAGGTCACCCGCAGCACCCGGGACCGCGGCAGGCCGGCGACGCCGTCCTCGATCGCGGTGACCTCCTCGACCCAGTGCCGGGCCGCCAGCGCGACGACGTCGTCCCGTGCCGCCGCCCACTCCGTCGGGGTGCCCATCCACCACCAGGGCTGCTCCCGGGGCCACGAGGCGGCCTCGGTGAGCGAGTGGGCGACGTCGCGGCCGTCACGGCACACCACCACGAACCTCGACTCCGGGAAGAGCGAGTCGAGCAGCGAGACCCGGCGGTTGTGGGCGGTCGCCTTGGAGACCAGAACCCGCCCGCCGGACGCGCGCACGATGCGCTCGACGTCCCGTCGCAGCCGCTCCTGGCTCCGGTCCGGCGCCGTCGCGCCGTGCCCCGGGAGGGCCCGGCGGCGCCGGAAGACACGCTCCCCCTCCACCGGCTGGGGGAAGCGTCGCGCCACCCGGCCGAGGGCGGTCCGGTGGGGGTAGAGCTCGTCGCCCTCCTCGCCGAACCAGATCCGCCGACGCAGCGCGGGAGCACCGCGACCGAGGCGGTGCAGAACTGCCACCTCGGGGAGTGTGGTGGCCCGGGCATTCCAGCCGCTGACCCAGGCCGCGGCCGGATGCAGGCAGAGCACCCGGTAGAGAAGCGACGTACCCGACCTCGGTGCCCCGAGGATGAACAGCGGACCGTCCACCCCTCGAGTCAAGACCTCTCGGGGGGTCACCTCCGCCCGCGGAAGGGAGGTTCCCCAATAGTGGGGAACGCCCCGATCACCCGTTCTTGCGGGGGTTCCGCGGCCCTAGCGTGAGGGAGGTGGGAGCGCGAGCCCGGTGCCCGGGGCGCCGACGAGGGGTGACGGCATGAGCGCGGACGAGTGGCCCACCCCCGTGCTCTACATCGGCGGCACGGGCGGTGGTGGCAGCGGGATGCTGGCCCACGTCCTCGGTGAGGTGCCGGGCTTCGTCTCGATCGGCGAGGCCCGCCTCGTGTGGCGGCGCGGCGTGGTCGAGGACCAGCTCTGCGGCTGCGGCACCCGGTTCAGTCGCTGCCCGTTCTGGATCGACGTCATGGACGTGACGCTCGGTCCCGGCTCCACCGACCAGCGCCGCGCCGCGGCCGCCCGGTGGAGCGCCGAGCTCGAGGCCCGCACCAACGTGCGCACCCTCCCCCACCACCTCCGCGGCACGCGGACCCGGCACCCCGACCCGGCCGACGTGCCGGAGTCCTCCGACGACCCCGAGGTGGCGCCCGTCACCGGTTCCGACGAGCTCGCAGACCTGCTCGAGCGCTTCTACTCGGCGGTGGCCACCGTCGCTGGCGCCGACGTCGTCGTCGACTCCTCCAAGCGACCGACGTACGCCGCCCTCCTGGACGACCTCGACGACATCGACGTCCGGGTGGTGCACTTCCTGCGCGACCCACGGGCGGCCGCCTACTCCGGCCGCCGGCGGCTCCCGCCCGCGGCCCGCAACGTCTTCCCCGAGCGATGCCAGCCCGGCCGCTCGGCGCTGCGCTGGGCGGTCTGGAACCGTGTGCTGGAGCGCCTCGGCGAGCGCCGGCTGCGCCACTACACCCGGGTGACCTACGAGGAGTTCCTGACCGACCCGCAGGGGTGCACGGTGACCCTCCTCGACGCGCTCGACGTGCCCGGCGACACCCGGCGCGTCTTCGCCGCGCCCGGCATCATCCGGGTCGGCGTGCAGCACGCCATCAGCGGCAGCCGGCAGCCCCCGCTCCACGGCCTGGTCGCCCTCGCGCCCGACCTCGAGTGGCAGCAGCGGATGTCGCCCACCGACCGGAGCGCCATCTCGGCACTGACCTGGCCCACGCTGCGCCGCTACGGCTACCGGCTCCGCGGCTGAACGGAGCCCCCCGGGCTCACCAGCCGCCTCAGCAGACCGGGCACCACCGCCTGGCCGAAGCCAGGAAGATGGGGTGGCGCCAGCTCTTGCGCGGGGGACACCAGAGGACAGGCGCCACGAAGATCTCCCTCCCCGACCGGCCTCGAACGACTGGTGAGCGTCTCCGGGTCGAGCCGCTGGTTCGCTGCTCGCCCTGTCACTCCACCCTGCCTTCGGGCCGCCGGGGCAGGCAATCCCCAATTGTCGGTGTGGGGGTGACCAGCGATCCCCCGAACTGGGGTAAGGGCCACGCGCACCACCCGCGGCCCCTGCCCTTCCGCCGGGGTCACTCGTAGCGACGTAGGAAGACCCGGTCGAGCCGGCCGTTGAACTGGTCGGTCGAGCTGGGGATGACGCTGCCGTCCTCGGCGACCTTGCCGCCGATCGCGAGCGCGGTGTGCCGCGGCAGCACGACCGCGCCGGTGACTCCCTGCCGCGTCACGGGGGTCCAGTCGACGGGCCCGTTCTCGGTCAGCAGGCTGACCTCGAGCCGCAGGTAGGTGGGGCGGCGGGTGCAGCGGATCCGGTACCAGCTCTCGGGCGCCAGCTTCTTGTCCATCTTGACGATCACGTCGCCCTTCAACCCGACGACGCGGCACGAGGGCCGGCCGCCGTCGACCTGGAGCTTGTACTGGGCGGCCCCCTCGAACAGGCCGCGCTGCAGCACGTTGTCGCCGTTGTCGGCCGGCGACCCCGTCGTCTCCCTCTCCATGTAGACGTCGGCGCCGAAGGAGAAGTCCGACTCGCCGGGGCTCAGCGCGTCGCGGACGCCGGCGTTGGTGACGCTGAGGACGGCGTAGCCGGCATCCTGCCGCGCGAACGACGGGAAGGCCGCCGCCCGGCCGAACTGGGACTTCACCGCGCGCACCTCGCCGTCGCCCCACGTGGCGGTCGCTACCTTCACCCGGGCGTCCCACGAGTTCGACACGTCGAGCCCGCCGTCGTCGTCCCGGCGGAAGTGGAGCATCAGCACCCGCTCCACGCCGGGCCGGACGGTGCGCGACGGCGAGGGCTCGGGCGTCTCGGTGACCTGCGCCGTGGCGGGCGGTGCCGGCTCGTCCTGCTGGCACGCCGTGAGCGCGCCGCTGACGGCGAGGGCGCCCGCCAGCGCCCACGCCGTGCCTCTCCCCCGTCGGACCACCATCGGTCCACCTCCTGCCGCGTCCGTCCCCTGCCGCAGCCGGGCCCAGGCCTGGGCCCGGTGCAGGATCAGCCCTTCTCGAGGATCACCCAGTCCACCGCGCCGGCGAAGTAGTCGCAGGTGACGTTGACGTAGTCGCAGTCGACCTTGCCGCCGAGCGTCATCGGCCGGGTGTTGTCGATCCGGCCGACCGTCCCGCGGATCCACTTGCTGATCTCGGTGGGCTCTCCGTAGTCGATCGTCATCTTCACGCCGTTCGCGAGCCGCTCGCAGCGCAGCGTGTGCCACTCGCCGTCGGCGATCATGGCCTCGGGCCGGGAGTCGTTGACGAAGCCGATCGCCTTCCGCTTGCCGTTCTCGTCCTGGAAGTGGCACCGCGGCCAGCCCTTCTTGAGGGCGAACTTCCAGAAGCCGCCGGTCTGCCCGTACTGCCCCTTCTGGATGATGTTGGGGTCCCGGGCGCCGGTCTTGAGCCGGATGGTCACCGCGTACGGCTCCGTCCCCGGGTCGAGGGCACTCGTGTCGCCGTTCTGGTCGTCGTCCCAGAGCACCAGCCGGCCCTGGTTGACGATCCACCAGTCGCCCTTGAACCGGTAGCCCCAGCCCCCGTCCGGCGTCGCCTCGTGGAGCACCACGTCGGGACCGATCGTCCCGTGGAAGCCGGTCCCCGATCTGTCGAGCATCTGGGTGGCCCCGGCCTCCTCGTCCATCTGCCAGTCTCCGATCACCCCGGCGTACGCCGTGGCCGGCGCCATCACCAGGCCGACGACCACCCCCGACGCCAGGGCCCCCAGCACCACAGCTCGCGCACTGCGCATGTCCTGCTCCCTCGGTAAGGCCCCCCTCCCCCCAGATCAAACCCTCGTGTCGACCCCCGTCCGCGGGATGTCGCGGACGATCCCTGACTTTGGGTATCTGCCTCCACGAAGCACCGGGTCCGGGGCTCCGGGACGACAACATGACCCGCAGGCCGCTCCCGAGGTCTCCCCCACGCTGCGGAAGGTGGAGCACCATGACCGAGGCCCGCCCCGTCGGCGCCCAGCGGAACACTTCGTCCCTCTCGCGCGTCTGCTTCATCGGCGCCACCGGGCGCAGCGGCAGCACCCTCGTCTCCCGCGTCCTCGGCAGCCTGCCGGGCGCCGTGTCCGTGGGCGAGCTGTGCTGGATCTGGACGTACGGCGTGATGCGCAACCGGGCCTGCGGCTGTGGCGCCCCGTTCCTGGAGTGCGCCTTCTGGAGCGCCGTGGGCGAGCACGCCTTCGGCGGCTGGGACCGGGTCGACGCGGAGCGCGCCAACGACGTCCGCCGCCGGATCACCCGCAACCGGAGGATCCCCGAGCTGCTGGGCCGTCCGCTCGGCCCCTCCACCGGCGCCGACGTCGACGACTACGTGGCGAACCTCGGGCGGCTGTACGCCGGCATCACCGCGGCGAGCGACGCGCAGGTGATCATCGACAACTCCAAGCAGCCCGAGGTCGCCCTGCTGGCCAGGCGCACGCCCGGCGTCGACCTGCGGGTGCTGCACCTCGTGCGGCGCAGCCACGGGGTGGCGTACTCGTGGACCAAGCACGTGCTCCGCAGCGACGCCGGCCGCGAGATGCTCCGGAAGCCGCCGAGCCGGACGGCAGCCGCCTGGCTGCTCGACAACGCGGTCTTCGAGGCCATCGGCCGCACCGGCACCCCGCGCCACCAGCTGCGCTACGAGGACTTCGTCGCCGCCCCGCGCGAGCGCACCCGGGAGGTCGCCGCCTTCCTCGGCCTCGATCCGAGCGACGCCGCGCTGCCCTTCCGCGGCCCGGCAGACGCGGAGCTCGCCACGGACCACAGCGTCTGGGGCAACCCGATGCGGCTGCAGACCGGGGTGGTGACGATCCGCCCCGACGACGCCTGGCGGGAGTCCCTGCCGGCCGACGAACGCCGCACGGTCACCGCGATCAGCTGGCCGGGCCTGCTGCGCTACGGCTACGGGCGCTGATCCGGTCGCTGGTCGGCCCGCTGACGGCGCCGCAGCACGGCGAGCAGCGCCTCACCCTCCAGCACGTCCAGACGCCGCCACACCAGCGCGGCGTAGGTCGCGGTCGCGAGCAGCGCGGCAACCGTGAAGCCCGTGAGGCCGCGCCCGAGCACCAGCGCGCACGCCCCCGCGACCACGCCGAACGACGTGACCGTGGCCGCCATCGCCGACCGGGTGGCCGGTCCCAGTGGGTGGAGGGAGAGGTAGCGGTTGACCTGCCACAGCGGCAGGAGGTTCTTCACGAGGATGGCCACCGCCCAGGCGAGGGCCGCCCCCACGATCCCGAGGCGGGGCACCAGGAGCAGGATCAGGACGACATCCACCGCCAGCGCCAGGCCGGTGTTGACGACGCTGAGGACGCTTCGTCCCTCCATGAGCAGCACGGTGTCCACGGGGCCGCACGCGGTGGCCACCAGCATGGCGGCGCAGAGCACGCTCACCGTGGTCGCACCCTCGACGTAGCCCGGGCCGAAGATGCCGATCAGCAGCGGGGAGAACAGGATCGCGGTGAGGTACAGCGGCCACGACATCAGCGTCAGCCAGGCCGTCGTGGTGCGGTAGATGGCCTCGGCGCGGGCCCGGTCGTCGACGGCGAGCCGGGCACTGATGGTGGGGGCCATGACCTGCTGGATGGACTGCACGAGCATCTGGCCGAGGACGAGGAAACGGGTGGCGGCGGCGTAGACGGCGGCGTCGGCCGGGCCGAGCAGGGCGCCGACGACGAGCACGTCGACCCGCTGCTGGAGCACGGTGAACACGCGCGCGAGGGCCCGGGGCGCGGAGAACCGCCAGAACTCCTCGGCGAGGTCGCGCCACGCCCGCGGGGCATGCTGCGGACGATCGTTGCGCACCCTCGACGTGGCCCGCCTCACCCGGCGGCGCACCCACGCGGCGACCACGACCACCATGGCCAGGTACGGCGCCACCCAGGCCAGCACCACGAGCGCTACCGAGGCGCCGAGCGCGAGCGCCAGGGCGACCGCGCCCGTCTCCAGGGCGTGGCGGCCGATCTTCTCCACCACCACCAGCGGCACCACCGAGCCGAGGCCGCGGCTGGTCGACATCGTGATCGAGTAGAGGACGCCGACGGGGACCCACGGCAGCAGCACCAGCAGCACCGTGCGGAAGGTCTCGGCCGTCTCCGGGTCGTCGGTGAGGCCCCGGCTGAGCGGGCCGGCGAGCAGCAGCGTCGCCAACGTGAGGAGCACGCCGAACGCCAGCGCCGGGAGCAGGGCGACGACCAGGTAGCGGCGCAGGTCACCACGGCGCTCGAGGACGAGGGCACGCGGCAGCATCCGGAGGACGCCGGTGTCGGCGCCGATCGTGCCGGTGTTGAGCAGGATCGTGAACAGCGCGATCGCCTGGAAGAACAGCCCGGCGTCCTGCTGGTCGAGGCTGCGGGTCACCACCACCGGCAGCACGATGTTGAGCAGCGCCGCCACCACGCTGCCGCCGAGGTTGGCCGAGCTGCCCCGCGCCAGCCGCCGGAGATCCGCAGGCGGTCCCGGGGCGCCGGTCCCTGTCCGGATGTCCACCATCAGCCGGCCCGCCCTCCGAGGCACCCGTCCCGTGGCCGGGACGCCTCAGATCCCCCGGCCGAACCGGTTGGCCAGGTGGAGCACGCGGTCGGCGCTGAGCAGGCCCGTCAGCACGGCCAGGGTCGCCAGCGCCCGGCGCTCCGTCGGGTTGCCGCGCACGGTGGCGCGCCACTGCGCCCACGACTGGTCGCGGGTCCCGGTCGCCGCGAGCGCGAACGCCTGCTGGCCGTGGATGCGGGCCGCGCCGCGGCGGTGCTCGGCGATGTCCGGGTGCTTGGCGAGGAGGTAGGTCAGCGCCTCGACAACGGTCTCCCACCGGCGGGTGAAGAAGGAGCCCGGGTGCCAGAGCACCTCCACCATCGGCTCGGAGACGCAGGCGATGTCGGTGTGGCGCGCGACCCGGAGCAGCCAGTCGTAGTCCTCGCCGTAGCCGCCGGGGATCGCCTCGTCCACGGGACCGGCGGCGTCGACGACGGACCGCTCGACGAGGAAGGACGACGGGTGCGCCGAGGTCACCCGGTCCCGGACGAGGTCGGCGTGCCGCAGCACGGCCGCCTGCGGGCGGCGGTGACGCACGCGGTCGCCGTAGTGGATGCGGATGCCGGTGACGGCCGCGCCGGCGCCGTGGGCCGCCATCGCCGCCGTCTGGGCCCGCAGCTTCGCGGGCAGCCAGCTGTCGTCGTCGTCGCAGAACGCGACAAGCGGGTGCCGGGCCAGCGCGATCCCGGTGTTGCGCGCACCCGGCAGCCCGGGGGTGCGGTCGTTGCGCACCACCCGCACCGACCGGTGCCAGCCCGCCTGCGCGAGGTCCTCGACCGGCTCGGTCTGGTCGAACACGGCGATCACCTCGACCGGTCCGTCGTAGTCCTGCCCGAGCACCGACGCGACGGCCTTGGCCAGCAGCTCGGGCCGGTCACGCGTCGCGATGACCGTGCTGACTCCGGGGCTGACTCCGGGGCTGACTCCGGGGCTGACTCCGGGGCTGACTCGGGGACTGGCGCCGCTCACCGTGATCTCCTCGGTCGTCTCTGGCCCGCCATCGTAGAAATCCCTGACGCGGTCCCCGGCCGGTTCAGCGGCGGATTCCCCAACATGGGGGACGCGCTCCCCAAAGTTCGCCATTGCGGATCTTGACGGGACGTGTGTCGAATGGCAGGGAAAGCCGGCCTTGCCCCACCGGGACCGTCACTTCTCGGACCGTCACACAGGGAGAGGTCATGCCTTCCATCCGCTCGCTCGCGGTCGCCTCGGCCACCGCTCTGGCCCTCGCCGCCACCGCCTCGCCGGCCGCTGCCCAGGTCATCGGCGACTACCACCTCGACGACAACGCACCCGGCTCGCCGCGGCCGCTCGTCGACTCCGGACCGCTCGGCATGCACGGGTCGGTCGGCGACAAGGTGGTCAAGGACGTCGACCTCGGCGGCGGCCAGACCGGCTACTACTTCCCCGGCCCGGCCTGGGGCTACGACCCCGAGCGCATGGCCACCGCGCCCGAGGACGACCGGTTCGACCCCGAGACAGAGCCGTACGCGGTGACCATCCGCTTCCGGACCCACCACGGCCACCCGAACATCGTGCAGAAGGGCCAGTCCGGGCAGACCGGTGGCTTCTGGAAGTTCGTCCTGAAGAACGGCTGGCCGCGCTGTCACTACCGCGACCGAACGGGCAGGACCAGCGCCACCGGATTCGTCCGCCAGGGCAACGAGTACAAGGTCACCGACGGCAAGTGGTACACGGTGCGCTGCGAGCGGATGGCCGACCGGACCCGGATCACGCTCAACTACGGCACCCCAGACGCCGTCAGCCGCCAGAACCGCAAGTCCACGGGTGACATCGACAACAGGAGCCCGCTGATGCTCGGCGGCAAGCTGTTCTGCAAGAAGCAGGGCGTCGGCTGCGACTACTTCCAGGGCTGGATCGACTGGGTGATGATCGAGAAGGGCGACGACATCCCCACGACGCTCTACCCGGACCGGGTCTACTGACCGGTCGGACGCCCTCAGCGCCGCCACGACGGCGTGCACCCCCACCAGGCCGCGAGCTGCTCGTCGTACGGCTCGAAGTGCCGCTCCAGCCTGGTGCGGAGGTGGTCCGGGAGCGGCGACCGCTCCCGGGAGTTGTGCTTCTCGAAGACGATGCCGTCGAACGGGTCGAGGCCCAGGAACCGTCGCACCTGCTCGAAGGCCGGCTCCGGGTCGGTGAAGAAGTCGCCGCTGTCGACGACGCACAGCCGGTCGCGGCCGACCAGGTGCTCGAGGGCGAGGATCTGCTCGATGTACTGCCCCCTCGTGACGTAGGCGTGGTGCTGCCAGTGGAAGCTGTCGTAGCCGGGCTCGGCCATCAGCCGCTCGCGCGCACCCTCGATGCGCATCCGCTCGGCGTCCAGCGCGTCCTCGAACCCGAGGCCCTCGTAACCGCGGGCCTTCTCGTGGCTGTGTGCCGAGTAGGCGCGCTCCACCGGGTCGCGCAGCAGCACGATCAGCCGTACGCCGGGCAGGTCGGCGGCCAGCCGCTGCCGGGCGAGCGGGTGGAACATGTAGTAGGGGCTCGACTCGCCCGTGACCGTGGGGCGCCCCCCACGCGCCAGCCCCGTCACCTTGCCGGTGACGGTCATCGGGAAGTGGCCCCGGTACCAGCGGTCGCCTCGACCGTAGGCCTTGTCGAAGTAGTGGATGCCCTTGCGCAGGAAAGGCTTCATGACCTGCGGGTGCTGCATCAGGGTCTTGAACATCGAGGTGGTGCCACACCGCTGGGCGCCGACGATCAGGAAGTCGGGACGCATGCTGACCGGCCCGGTCAGCTCCAGCGTGGCGTCCGACAGTCGGCGTACGGACCGCCGTGCCAGCCGCACGGCAGGTCCGTGCCGGGGCCGCGGGACGACTCGCGGCAGCGTCTGCGTCATGGCCCTCTCTCTTCCTCGGCTACGGGTTCGGGTGGTGGCACAGGGCCGGGATGACCTTCTCCAGCGCCACGATCTTGAAGTTCTGGTTGCCGGCGGCCGGCGCGGCGTTGCCGTTGTCCTGGCAGACGAAGATGCCGGCCGGGAAGGCGGGTCCGAGGTTGCCGGTCTGCGCCGCGATCCCGTCGGTCCGCTCGCAGCCGTCGGCCAGCGGACCGGGCTCGACGCTGAACGACCACAGGTAGGCGTTGGACTCGCGGTCGTAGACGGCGAAGTAGGAGTCGTTCGGCGACGCGCCGTTCTGCGCGGAGACCATCAGGTAGCCCTTGCCGCTCCCGGTGTCCGCGATGGTCACGCCCTCGACGTCGTAGGCGAGGTTCCCGCCCGGCGCGATGGCGTCGACGAGGACCCGGGTGGCCCCGGCACCGGGCTCGGCGCCGTACCGCCACAGCCCCACGTCCTCCTCGGCGACGTAGAGGATCCCGGCGACGTCGTCGGCCACGCAGCCCTCGGCCTCCGAGCCGACGAAGAACTCGCGCACCTGCGTGCCCTCGACCAGCCCGTCGCCGTCGTCGTCGTGCAGCCGGTACTGCCGGACGCGGCCGGGTCGGGTGATCACGAAGACGTGCACCTGGCCGGTGACCGCGCTGTGGTAGGCGCACAGCCCCTCGCCGCCGTTGGTGGGGATGTTGCCGTTCCCGTCGCCGACCGCCACCAGGGCCCGGGTGGCCGGGTTGACCTCGTAGGGCCGGATGCCGCTGTTGTAGCCGACGACCAGGTCCAGCGTGCGGGTGCCGATCGTGACGCCCTGCCGGACGTCGACGTTGCCCCAGAAGCTGGTGGTGGTGGTGATCCGCTGGATGCGGCTGCCGTCGAGGTCGTAGACCTCGAGCGCCCCGCCCTTGTCGTTGCCGATGACGAGTGACTGCCCGGGGTCGGTCGGGTGGACCCAGATCGCGGGGTCGTCCGCGGAGTCGCCGGTGCTCAGCACGGGCTCGGTCTCGACGTCCGCCGTCACCGTGGGCGGTCCGGTCGGGGGTCCGCCGGCGGCGACGGTCACCGACTGCGTGTCGGTGTCGGTGAGCCCACCCCCGTCGGTGACGGTGAGCGTCACGTCGTAGGTGCCGTCGGCGGCGTAGGTGTGGCTGGTGCCCTCGCCGTTCCCGCTGTTGCCGTCCCCGAACGCCCAGCTCCACGAGACGAGGTCGTTCTCGGGGTCGCTGGACCCGGAGCCGTCGAAGGTGCAGGCCAGGCCGCTGCACGAGTAGGAGAACGCCGCTGTCGGCAGCTGGTTGGTGGGCGCACCGCTGGCCGACGGCAGCACGACGGTCCAGGTGGTGGCCTTGTTGGAGGAGGTGTCGGACGTCGCGTCGTAACCGCCGACCGTGCCCGCCGGCACAGCGCCGTTGGAGTCCCCGAGCAGGCTGACGATCCGGCCGCCGCCGCCGTTGGCCGCGGTGCTGCGGGTCGTGACGGCCGGCTCGGGCGTCCACGAGGTGGTGTCGGAGGTCTTGCTGGACCAGTACGACACGATCCAGGCGTCGCTCGTCGACGTGGTGGTGGGCGTGGTCCGGGTGGTGGCCACGTTCGTGTGGCCCTGGGACACGACCGTGAGTGGTCCGGTGGCGACGTCGCGGTAGCCGGCGACGTGCAGGTTGACCTTGGTTCGGCCGCTGAGCGGCACGCTCACCAGGGTCCCCCCGTCACCGGGGTCGGCGACCTTGGACCAGACGAGCGTGCGAGTGCTCGAGGCCTGCCGGTCACCCTCCTGGGTCCACCCGGTCACTCCGACGGGCGGCGACACCGTCCGGTTCGACGCGTTCATCGAGAGCACGAGCAGCAGCCGGTCGCCCGCCGTCACCGAGGACGGGACCGTCACCGACGGCGACATGGTGTTGCCGTCCGAGCTGGCCGCGGCGACGAAGGAGACGGGCTGTTCCGCCGCGACAGCGGGCGCGGCGGACAGGCCCGGGAGCAGGGGTGAGCTCGCGGTCGGGAGGAGCAGTCCGACGACTACGAGGATGACCACTCCGAGGCTGCGTCGCACGGCAAGCTCCCTCCGATGCCGGCAGGCTTCGAACGTAGTTCGCTTGCCGGCGCGGAGGATCACCGAATTCGGGGAAGTGCCTCCCGGAGCCGCCGCGCACCGCACGGCCGCGCGCGCCCGGTCGTCACCAGGTCTGCACGACCTCGCGCCACGCCTGCGTCGACACGGTGTCCTTGAGGCGGAAGTCGACGCCACCGACGGGGCTGTCGAAGTACGTCGCGAAGCGGCCGCCGTGCTGACGCACCTCGCGGGCGTACTGCCGCAGCCAGCGGGCGCGGCCGCGCTTGCCGCCGTCCCCCTCGATCACGACCGTGCCGAACTCCGCGATGCCGAACGGCTTGCCGGTGCGCCGCGAGACCCGGACCACGGGCCGCAGGATGTCCTCGGGGTGCTTGTAGACGCCGTTCTTGCGGCCCACGTTGTAGCAGTCGAAGCCGAGCACGTCGATGGCCCTGCTGCCGGGGTACCAGCTCTTCCAGGTGCGTCCGGACTTCGGGTCGAGGGTCCAGCACATGAGGATGAGCGTCGCCTTGAGCTTGCGGTTGCCGACCTGGTCGGCGAGCCCCGACAGGTGCTGCCACGCCGCGCGGTAGGTGCTCGGGGATACCGAGTCGTTCTCGGGCTCGTGCCAGTAGGTCCAGAAGGTGCGGCGCGTGGTGGGCGCCTCACGGAACCAGGTGCGGAAGGCGGCGTCGTGACGACCGGCGAGGACGTCCGCGGGGTCGGCCTTGAAGGACACCACCACGGGTGTGCGGCCGACGTTCTTGCGGATGGTCGACCACGACCCGGGCATGCCCGGGAAGAACATCCGGACGGTGTCGAGCGAGCCGCCGTACTTGCGGCGGACCCGGTCGTAGGCCTCGCGCATGGTCTCGCCGTTCTCGCGGTACACGCTGCTGCCGTACCAGGGACGGGCGCCGGTGGTGCGCTGGGCAGTCGGCTGGGCAGTCGGCTGGGCAGTCGGCTCGGCGCCCGACGCACTGGTGGCGCCGGAGACGGTGACGGCGCTCAGCAGGGTCGCGACCATGGCGGCGACGGCCGCGAGCGCGGCGCTGCGGGCGAGGGCCCGGCCGTTGGTGGAAACGCGCAGGGACATTGCGGTTCTCCCGGAACTTCGTGTGCAGTTCTGGCGCACCCCGCGCGAAACACAGCGGGGCCTACCCTCGGCCCCCCGCACCGAAACCGGCGAATTGGACACGCCGGGCGTCGACAAGGTAGAGGGGCGGCACTCCGGGCCGCGGGAGCCGCGCCGCGTCAGCGGTACGAGAACCGGTGGCGCAGGCCGACCGTCAGCGCGTCGACGACGGCCTTCTCGCTGGTGGAGAGGCGGTTTCGCCACTCCTCGTCCGCCGCGACGCGGACCGTGCCGGTGCGGAACCGCATCGGGTTGCCGGCCACCTGGTGGTTGGCCGCGAGCTCCAGCAGGTCGCCGTCGATGTGGTCCAGATCACCCTCGCGGCGTGGCGATCCCGCGAAGTCGAGCACCCGGTCCACGACGCCCCGGGGGTCGCCCACGAAGTCCTCGTAGCGCACCGTGGTGAACGGGACCGTGCGGCGCGCGCGCAGGCCGTCGATCACGAGGTCGAAGGCCGACCACCACAGCGCCGACTCGGCGACGCCGGTGCGGTGCATCAGGTCGGCCGAGGCAGCCTCCGGGCGCAGCACGGTCTTGCGCATCGACCAGGCCACCCCTCGCGGGTCCCGCACCACCTGGACGCAGCGCAGGTCGAGGGGCAGGCCGGCGGGGTGGTCCTCCCGGGCAGCCCGCATCAACAGCGCGGCGTACGCCGGGATCTTGCTGGAGTCGACCACGAGCGACGCCCCGGACTCGGCGCGGGCCGCGTCGAGGACACGGACGAGGTCGGCGAGCAGCCGGTCCCGGTCGGCCCGCCTCGCCCGCGAGGGCGAGGTCGTGAGCAGCCCCGGGACCCTTCGGGTGCGGATGACGTCGTGCCGCGCCCGGACGAGCCCGGCGACGTCCACCCGGTTCCAGCCGCCGAAGGCGCGCCGGCCGACCGCGGTCCAGAAGGCGCACCGGGAGAACCGCTCCCCGCAGCCGCAGAGCTCGTCGTCGCGCACGGCGCGGTCCCACAGGTGCACGACCTCGCCCAGCGCGGCGACGCCCGGTACGCCCGACAGCGCCCGCTCGAAGAGCGTGGACCCGCTGCGGCCGGAGCCCACCACGAGCAGCACCCGCGTCATGCCGCTCCCTCCCGGCCGGTGGCGCGGGAGCGCCGGCGCTCCCGCGCCACCAGCCAGCCCCAGGCAGCGACGGACTCCGGGTCGTCCAGCCGGAAGTCCCCGCCCACCGGGGCGTCGAAGTAGGTCACGAAGCGGGCGCCGTGGACGACCGCGTAGCTGCCGAGCTCCACCAGCCAGGCCGCCCGGTCCGCGGGCGGGGCGTCGTCGGCCAGCCGGGCGCCGACCTCGGCGACCGCCCAGTCGGCACCCAGCTCGGCGGAGGCGGCGCGGGCCGGGTCCAGGAGCTCGCGGACGTCGGAGTAGCGGCCGGGGTCGTCGCCGTGGGCGTAGCAGTCCCAGGCGAGCACGTCGACCGGCGACGGGGACTCCCCGACCGGGGCGGGCACGTAGTCGCGCCAGTCCCGCCCGGAGTGTTCCGACGCCGTCCAGCACATCAGCACGAGCGTGGCGTGGAGCCGTGGGTTGCCGGCCTGCGCGGCGAGCCCGGCGACGTGCTGCCACGCGGCGACGAACTCCTCCGCCGTGAACGCCCCGCGCTCGATGTCGTCCTCGGGCTCGTGGAAGTAGACCCACCAGGTGTCGCGGTCGCGCGGCGCGTTGCGGAACCAGCGCAGCAGCCGGGCGTCGTCGGCACCCGAGAGCACCCGGGCCGGCAGCATCCGGAACGACGCGACCACGGGGCGCTCCCCCAGGTCGGCGCGCAGCAGCGGCCACGGCGGCGGCCACCAGGGCGAGAACACCCGCACCACCTCGACGGGCCCGTACGCCGCGTCACGCCGGGCCAGCGCGTCGGCCCGGCTCTCGCCGGAGGCCTGCCAGACGTTGCTCCCGAAGAGGGTGTCAGGGCTGTCGGCCGTGCCCCCGGCGCCGGCCCCGTAGTGGTCGGGGACGACCCGGCAGCCCGCGGCGAGCGCGCCGACCGGTCCCGCCACGAGGCTGACGGCGAGTCCCGTCGCCACGCCGGTCCGCGTCGCTGCGCGTGCCACCCTGGTCACCCCTCCTGCTCCTCCCCTGCCCGGCCTCACGGGGCCGTCCGGTCGCCCTCGCGGGCGAGCTCGTCGAGCCGGTCGAGGACCGGGGCCGTGCCCCGGCTGTCGACCTTGCGGGCGAACCAGTCGTCGCCACCGGAGATCGCCTCGACGTCCGCCAGCGTGAGCAGCTCCGGGTTGGGCCTCCCCTCCACCCAGCGGATGTAGCGGCGACGGTCGTCCTGGATCCGCAGCCCGTCGGCGTCGTTGAGCAGCAGCGTCGGGAGCAGCGCCTCGTCGGGGACGGCGCAGGTGGCGAGGTAGCGGCGTACGTGCGGCAGCCGGTCGCGCTGCTCGAGCACGTGCGCCACGGCCGGGGCCCGCAGGTTGACCCACATGTCCCCGATGTACAGGTCGGTCCCGTCGCCGAACGGCGTCCGGCGTGGGAACGGCACCGACCGCCGGCTGCCCGGCAGCCGGCGTCGACGGAGGTACCGCTGCCGGCACCGGGTCTGCCACGGGTGCGCGTCGTCGCGCGGGTCCTCCGGCACCGGGAACCACCGGAGCAGCGCGTCCGCGTCGACGGTCCCGAGCTGCGCCTCCGTCCGCCGGAGGTGCTGGGCCGGGTAGTCCTGGCCGGAGACGAGCAGCAGCCACTCGAGGTCGGGGAAGGTCGCGACGGCGGCGCCGAGGCAGCGCAGCACCGCGTCGGCGAGGTTGAGCCGCCCCCAGTCGCAGGGTGCGGCGTCCGGGACGAGGCGGAGCCGGTCGTGCTCGACCAGGCCGTGCGGCTCCCCGCGCGGATCGTGGTGCACCAGGGCGACGGTTCGCTCACCCTCGAGCACCCGGCCCACCAGCCGCTGCAGGAGTGGCCGGTCCCGGTGCGACAGGACCACCACGACCACGGGGCCCGTCACGACGGGGCCTCCTCGAGCGCGGGGAGCAGCCACTCCTCGACCCGGCCGAGGTCGCCTCCGGCGGCGCGCTGGTCGTCCTCGAGGTAGCGGCAGGCCAGCGTGACCAGGTAGAGGCGGGCGGTCGCGGTCGCGGCCTCGCCGCCCACCCCGAGCGGGGTGAGCGTGGCGGGAGCGTTCGCGACCAGCAGCGACGCGGCCACCCGCGGGTCCATCCCGAGGACGGTGATCGCCTCGTGGAGCCTGTGGTGCAGCAGGTCGAACCCCCGTGGCACGTCGGGCTCGAACCGCTCCCAGTCCCACACGGGGCAGGGGCCACGCACCAGCGCCACGTTGCCCGGGTTGAGGTCGCCGTGCCAGGCGCCGGGTGCGAGCTCCAGCCGGGTCGGGACCCGCTCCACGACCTCGTGGAGGCGGCCGGCGAAGCCGGCGCAGCCCTCGGCCCGCTGCAGCAGCCGGGCCCGGAAGGCGTGGCCTCCCCAGGGGGCGGGCGGCCCGGCGGTGATCGAGGCGATCTCGCGCACGAGGTCGACCAGCCGCCGTCGCGCGTCGTCGCCGGACAGCCGGCGCGCGGGGATCGGCAGCGGCTCCAGCAGCAGCACCTCGCAGTCGTGCCAGGCCACCTGCGCGAGCCGCGCCGGCGCCCGCAGACCCGGGAGCGCAGCTACCGCGAGGGTGGTCAGGGCCGTCGCCTCCCGGCGCACCAGTCGCTTGGTGAGGTCGGTGTGGCCGACCTTGCCGAACGCGAGCACGCGCCCGGCCTCGTCGGTCACCTGCAGCACCGGCTTGCGGTTGGAGCGCGCGGGCCCGACGGGCATGGTGAGCCGGAGCCGGTCCGTGCCGAGCGCCTCGCGCAGCGGGTCCTCGATGCTCGGCGACCCCGGGTCCCCGACGATGGAGATCCGCTGCGCGGGGAGCCGGCCCAGCACCCCGGTGGCGGCGGCCAGGGACAGGCCGGCGCGGGCGGCACGGGTGCGCAGCCGCGAGCCCGTCAGCTGGCGTCGGAGCAGGCGGGCCGAGGCGAGCGGACCGGCCCGCGCCACCAGCAGCCGCGGGTTCGCCACCGACGGCAGGCCGGTCCACGCGGCACGGGTGGTGCCCACGGCCGGGTCGATGCCGATGCGCACGACGAGCGGCGGCGGGTAGAGCACTCCGAGCAGGTCGACGGCGGCGCGGCCGCGGTCGATGGCGGCGCGGCCGCGGTCGACGGCTCCGGTCCCGGTGGTCGTCATGACGCTCCCCCCTCCGCCGCCGCCGGCTCGTGCCGGCGTGAGCGCAGCTGCTCGTTGCGCCAGAGCAGGCCGATCGACAGGAAGACGATCGCCAGCGGCATGCTCAGGGCGGCGTAGAACCCGGCGTAGAACAGCTCCATCCCCACCACGAGCGTGGCCGCGAGGCCGATCACCGAGTGGTCGCGCGCGTAGCGCCACAGCACCTGCAGCAGGAAGCCGCCGTACAGCAGGACACCGAGGAAGCCCTGCGAGATCAGCAACAGGGTCAGCTGGCCGGTGCTCCCGATGTTGCGACCGCCGCACCGGGGGCAGGCCTCCGACGGGCCGATCGCGATCGACGCCTCGCTGCCGCGTGCCTTGCGGGTGGTGCCGAAGCCCACGACGGGCGACTGCTTGGCCGCCTCGAAGGCGTCCTGCAGCAACGACTGCCGGATCTCGTTGCTGTGGCCCGTCGACAGCCGAGAGCCGACCAGCGAGTCCAGCGGCGTCGCCACCGTGCCGACGGCGAGGACGGTCCCGAGAGCCACCAGCGCGACCAGCGCCCGGACCCGGCCCCAGAGGGCCAGCCGGACCACGAGGACCACGACGACGAGCGCCAGGCACAGCCACATCGCACGGTTGAGGGAGTACACGAGGGCGGGGAGCGCCAGGCACAGCAGCACCCCCAGCGCCAGCCGGCGGCGGGACGAGCCGACGACACCCCAGCCGACGACCAGCCACACCAGCAGCAGCGAGGTGACGTTCCCCCAGGCGTTGGTGAAGCCGAACGGCGCGGCCGGCCGCGGGGCCGGATCGCCCAGGACCGGCTGGAACTGCGCCAGCTCGACGACCGCGCTGCCGTCGCGCAGCGCGGCGGGCAGGAGGTACGAGGCCGGCGTGGTGAACGAGAAGTCGGGCAGGAACAGCGCCAGCACCCCGAGGAGGATGCAGGAGACACCCAGCATCCCCATCCAGCGGATGATCCGGCGCCGGGGCAGCTCGGCCTCGGTCGTGTTCCCGACGTACAGCAGCATCAGGGTCACGGCGAGGTAGTTCAGGTAGCGGAGCCCGAAGGCCAGGTAGCGGCCCAGCCCGTCGGACGTCGTCGTCCCGGCGAGGTCCGAGTTGATCGCGAGGACGCTGAAGGCCACCAGCAGCAGGAACAGCCCCCAGAGCCAGAACCCCGGAGGCAGCACCACGCGGGCCCTGCGCAGCTGCCAGGCCAGGGCCAGCCCGCAGGCGGGGAGCACCAGGTTGGTGACACCCAGGGCCCACCACAGCGGCCACAGCGCCACCGCTGCCGCGATCGGCCAGCCGGTGGGCAGCGACCGGCGCGAGCGCGGGATGGGCCAACGGGTCACCTGCTCGGTCGCGGCCCCGGGCAGCGGGGGCGGCGGCGGTGCGGGCACGTGGACCACGACCCTGCCGTCGATGTCGGAGGCGAGCGGGTCCCGCAGCAGACCGGTCCAGGCCGCCTGTGAGGCGGCCCGGGATGCGTGGGCGCTGTGCCGGCCGGGTGTCGGGACGAGGGTCATGGGCGGCTCACGGGTAGCCGTAGCGGGTCCGGAGGGGCAGGGTCATCGCGGTGACGAGCCGGCGGGACGGAGCGGGCATGTCCGCCCGCCACTGCTCGTCGAGACGCAGCGGCACCGTGCCGTCGGCCAGCCTGATCCGGCCGGCGGCCACGAGGTGGGTCCTGGGGATCGTGAGACCTTCCGAGGCGAGGTGGGAGAAGGCGCCGGGAGGGGCGTCGTGGCCGGTGAGGCGGAGCACCCGCCGCAGCTCGCGGTCCGGGTCGGCCACCAGGTCCTCGTAGCGGACCCGCGTCACCGGGACCCCGACGTGGGCGAGCCCGGCGACCATGGTGTTCACCGTCACCCACCGCCGGCCGACCTTCCGCGTCGCGCTCCGCGGCATCTCCGAGCCGAGCGCCGCGCCGGCCGGGAGCGCCACGTGCTTGGCGAACGAGAAGGCCACCCCGCGCGGGTCGCGCACCACGTGGACGACGCGCAGGTCGATGTCCGGCATCCCGGCCAGGACGTAGGCCAGCGACGGCCGCTTCGACGAGTCGACCACCACCTGCTCGCCCGAGACGCGGACGATCGCGGCGTACAGCCGGCGCAGCAGGTCGGCGTACTCCTCGAGCCCGGCGTCGAACGCCGCGGGCCGGCGCGGCGCGAGCAGCCACGGGATGCGGGACG
Organism: Nocardioides sp. GCM10027114; assembly: GCF_042659625.1. Taxonomy (NCBI): domain Bacteria; kingdom Bacillati; phylum Actinomycetota; class Actinomycetes; order Propionibacteriales; family Nocardioidaceae; genus Nocardioides; species Nocardioides sp. GCM10027114. The sequence continues at coordinate 170,762 of NZ_JBHSSS010000025.1, read as the reverse complement.
TGCGGTCCACCTCGGCCTGCAGCCGCAGCACGTGGTCCACGTCCACGCGGTCCCAGCCGCCGAAGGCCACCTCACCGACCTCGTTCCAGAACGGGCACGCCGAGAACGCGCGGCCGCAGGCGCACAGCCCGTCGTGGGCGAGGCAGTTGCGCCAGAGGTAGAACAGCTCGCCGACCCCGACGTGGCCCGGCAGCTGGTGGAGCATCAGGTCGGTCAGCGTCGAGCCCGAGCGCGGCATCCCGCCCACGTAGAGCACTCGCAGCCGCGTCCCGGTCCCCGGCTCGGGCGACGACATCTCGACCGGGGTCGTGGTGGTGCCCGCGCGGGCGGCGGAGGGCATCGGGCCGAGCCGTCCGAGGTCGTCGAAGTCGTAGCCGAACCCGGCGATCCGGTCGCCGAAGCGCCGTCGCAGCCGGTCGGTGCGCCAGCGCGCGAGGGGCGAGCGGCTCCTGGTCAGCCGCTGCCACTCGGCGAGGTAGCCGTCGCTGCGCCGGCCGTCGAGGCTGCCCGGGTCGATCGGGGTCGACAGGTCGAGGAACTCTGCGAGCCCGGCCAGCGTCGCCTCCGGCCGGCCGACGAGGTCCTCGTAGCGCAGCACGTGCAGCCGGCGCAGCCGGTGCGCGTCCGCCAGGAACGTCTCGTGCGCCTTGAGCCAGTTCTCGAGCAGGGGCGCCAGCCCGGCGACGGGGCCCGCCCACTTCCGCGTCGACAGGGCCACCACGACCGGGTGCCGGACGACCACCACGAAGCGGGCCTCGGGGTAGAGCGCCTGCAGGAAGCGGGTCATCAGCAGGTTGGGCGGGGACTTCTCGAGGAGCAGCCGACGGTCGAGGTCCCAGTACGGCGTCCACTGCTCCAGCAGCCGCCGGGCGTTCCCAGTCGTGGCCAGGGGCGACTCCTCGGTCACGTGCGCCAGCGGGTGGCGGGCGAAGCGGCCCGCGCCGCCGTACGTCCGGGCGGCCGGGTAGACGTCCTGCAGGTGCTGGCCCTCGTCCTCCTTGACACCGGTGTCGTGGAAGCCGCTCACCTCGGGGTGCGCCGCGAGCAGCCGCGCGAGCGGGGTGGTCCCGCTGCGGTGCAGGCCGCCCACGAACACCAGGCGTGCGGGGTCCGGAACAGTCACTCGGGCCTCCGCGAGGTCGTGGCGGGCGCAGCGCCGGCTGCGTCCCCGTTGGCTGGACTCTCCTTGGCCGGGCTCCCGTTGGCCGGGCTCCCGTTGGCCGAGCCACCGTTCGGGCTCGGGACGGGAACGGGCCGGTCCGCCCGGCCGTTCGCACCGGCCGTGGGCGCGGCCTGCACGGCGGGCTTCGGTGCACGCTCGGCCTCCGTCCGGTCGGTCGCGGCCGCGAAGGCGGCGTCGGCGTCGGCGCGACGCCGCAGGACGCCCTGCCGGCCGAGGTCGACGACCACGACGTAGACGTGCTGCACCCCGGACTTGCTCAGGTCGGCGAGCACCGCTCCCAGGCGGTCTCGCTGGGTCTCGCCGAGCCGGACCACCACGAGGCCCACCTCGACCGAGCGTCCCAGCAGCGGGACGTCGACCTCGGGGTCGTCGTGCGGGAGCCCGAGCACGACCACCTCGCGGTGAGTCGCGAGCTCGTGGACGGCGGTCCGCAGTGCGGAGGCCCGGACCTCGCCCTCGTCGATGACCCCCAGCTTCCCGTAGTCGGTGATGCGGAGGAGACCGCGGCGCTCGGCCACGGACGGCCGGCGTCCGTCCAGCAGGGGCGCGTCGGTTCGGGTCACCATGGCGGCGGTCGTCCCCGACCGCCCGGCCACCAGGACGAGGCCGTAGCCCAGCAGGTCGGCGGTGCCGCTGCCGTCCGGGCCGACGACCGCGACCCTGCCGGCGCCGCCGGGGAGGTTGGCCTGCAGGGAGTGGAACAGCGCCCGGACGTCGTGGACGACCCTGCCGTACCTCGGGTGCCGGCCTGCCCGCACGATCGTCAGGGGGACGATCCCGAAGAGGCGCTCGACATCGCGTGCGTCGTGGATCCGCTTGTCGGCCCGCTCACGCAGCGCGGCCACGCCGAAGCCGAGCATGAGCCCGACCATGAGGCCGGTCGGCACGACCAGCATGGGGTCCGGGTCGGCGGGCGCCAGCGGGAGCTGGGCCGCCTGGATCACCTTGCCGGCGTCCACGACGGTGGCCATCAGCGGAGCCAGCTGGGCGTTGAAGGACCCGAGCTGGTTCGACAGCGTCGCCCGCCGGGCCACCAGGAACGCGCGGTCGTCACGGTCGCGCGGCTTGTTCAGCCGGGTGATGCTGACGCTGGTCTCCTGGATCTGCTCGGTGGTCTGGCGGATCTGGTCGCGGAGGCGGTCGATGTCCCCCGACAGGGCGGACTCGGCGACGTCGCGACGGTTCTCGAGGTAGGCCTTGGCGTACGCCGACGCCCCGTCCTGCGCCTCTTGGGCGCTCGACCCCGCGAAGGAGATGTTCATGACGGTGGTGTTCGCGGGGACAGCGACGCTGACCCGCGAAGCCAGGGCCACCGGTGAGAGCGAGCTCCGCAGGATCTGCCCGGCTCGGGACGAGACGGCCTCGGACTTCACCAGCTGCGCCTCGGTGTCGAGGTTGATGACGCCGTTGGTCCGGGCCCCGAGGGCGCTCCCCTCGGACGTTCCCGTCGGAAGGACGAGCACCTTCGCGGTGGAGACGTAGGTCTTCTCCGCCGACACCAGGTAGCCCATCGCCAGCGTCGTCCCCAGCAGGACGCTGCAGACGATCCAGCCCCATCTCCGCCGCGCGACCGCCAGGTAGTCCCCGAGGTCCCGTGCGTGTGCTGCGGTCGGCTCAGTCATCGGTCCGCTGTCCCCTTCTGCTTCCTGCCCGCTGCCGATGGCGTCACGTCGTACGCCGTCGCGTGCTCCCACCGGCCGCTCACGGCGACACCGTGACCGTCCGGGTGGCGGTCGAGGACCGTCCCCAACCGTCGGTCACCGTGAGGGTGACCGTGTACGTCCCCGCCGCCGCGTAGGTACGCGACGGCGCCGACGAGGTGCTGGTGCCGCCGTCCCCGAGGCTCCACGCCCAGGTCAGCGCGTCCCCGGTGTTCGGGTCGGTCGACGTGGCACCGCTGAAGCTGCACACCAGGCCGACACAGGACGGCGGGCTGATCACGGCCGTCGGGGCGACGTTCCCGCCCGGCTCGGTGATGGTGAGCGGCGCCAGCGTGTAGGTGCTGGTGAGGCCGTACTCGTCGCGCACCGTCAGCGACGGCGTGAACGTGCCCGCCGAGGTGTAGGTGAACGTCGGCAGCGCCCCGGTCCCGGTCCGGCCGTTGCCGTAGCTCCAGCTGTAGGTCAGCGTCGACGGTGTCTCGTCCGTGCTGCCACGGCCGTCGAAGGTGCACACGTTCTCGTTGCAGCTCACCGTCGCGGCCGCAACCGGCGGGTTGTTCGCCACCGGTGAGGAGACGGTGACGTTGACCTCGCGGTAGTCCCCGACCAGGCCGTGGGTGTCAACCGCCCGCACCCGGACCCGGTAGGCCCCGTCCGGGAGGATCGGAGTCGTGTAGGAGTAGTTCGACCCCGGGGACCCCGGGCTGTTGAGGAAGGCGGCGATCCAGCGCTCCGTGCTGCCGAACGTGCCGTTGGTCTGCATGAACTGGTTGGACGCGCTCAGGACCGCCACCTCGACACGCGCGATGGCGTTGTCGTCCTCGGCGCGGCCGCTGACGAAGATGCGTGACTCGGTGAAGGCCGTGCCCTCGGTGGGCGAGGAGAGGTTGGGCAGCAGCCACGGCGGCGAGTCCCCGGGCCAGATCGGGTAGCGCGCGGTGGCGTCGGTCGTGACCGGGTCGATCTGCCCCGACGTGTCGACCGCGAGCGCGGTGACCACGTAGTCGCCCGAGACCGGGAGGTCGACCGGCAGCGTCCACCCCGTGCTGGTGGCGCCCGGAGCGGCCAGCACCGCGTCGACCGTCCGGAACCCGACGGCCAGGCTCCCGTCCGGCTTCAGGTAGCGGTCGGTGACGTCCTCGAACACCGCCACCCGGACGGCGGCGACCCCGACGTCGTCGGTGGCCGAGCCGGCGAGCTCGAGGTGCAGCTGTTGAACCCCGGTGACGGTCCCCGTCGGGCTGATGAGGCCGTTGGGCGGGGCGTCGCCCGGGACGGCGACGTTGATGGTGACCCGACCCCGCATCGTGGAGGGGGTGGTCAGGTCCTGCTTGTCGGTGGCGCGGACCTGGAAGGTGTACTGGCCCGGAACCAGGTCTGCCGGCGTCGTCCAGCTCCAGCTGTACGACGTCCCGCCGAAGTTGTTCGGTGAGATCCGGTGCCAGCCCTGGATGACGTCGGTCCCCCAGGTGCCGTCGGCCGCGAGGTTCTCGCGGGTGGTGCTGTTGCGCAGCGTGACCTCGACGGTCGCGAGGTCACGGTCGTCGGCCGCGGTGCCCCGGAAGGTCAGCCGGCCCCCCGGCGTCATCGTCAGCGCCGGCGGCAGGGTCGGCGGGGTCACCGCCACCGGCTCGGTGATCGTCACCGTCGGCGGCTGTCCCGACGAGTCGACCGTGAACTCGCGCACCGCCCAGCGGGCGTCGTTCTGGCCGATCGTGTCGATCGCCATCGCGCCCACCTTCCAGCCGCCCTCGTTCGGCAGGGTCACCTCGTGCTGCCACGTGGTGCTGACGGCACCCGGGGTGTCGACGTCGATGCGGAAGGTCTCGTAGCCGCTGGCCCAGCTGCCGTCCGCGGTCAGGTAGCGGTCGGTCGCGACGTCGCGCAGGTAGATCAGGACGCCGGTGACGCCCTTGTCGTCGACGGCGCTGCCGCGCAGCACGAACGACGTCGAGGGCTGCAGCCCGGAGCTCGGTGAGGTGATGCTGGTGTCGGGGGTCCGGTCGTCGAAGCTGTAGGACTCGATCTTCTTCGTCGCCTTGACCGGGTCCTGGGCGCCGCCCGTGGTCACGGCGCGGGCCCGGATCGTCATGAGGCGTGCCGTGCCGACGGTGACCGGCAGCAGCCAGGGCGTCTCGCTGCCTGCCGGTGTGCCGAGCGACGCGTTGACCGTGTTGAAGGACCCCCACGTGGTCAGGTCGTCCTGGAGGTACTGGCTACCGCTCTGGATCTCGACCTGGACCCGGGCGATCGTCCCGGTGCTGTGCGCAGTGCCCTGGATGGTGAGCTCGGAGCCCGTGGCCACGACGCGTCCCTCGATGGGGGTGTCGATGACGGTGTCGGGATTGCTCGGGGCCGGCAGCTCGCTCATGGCGAAGTACGCCACCCGGCCGACGTTGCGCCCGCCCTTCTGGTTGCCGTCGCCGCCGACCAGGAGGCCGTGGGAGGTGGCGAGCATCGCCTTGTCGCCCTCGAACGAGTTGGAGCCCGGGTGCCACTCGAGCGCCTTGCCGTCCGCCGGGTTCAGGGCGGCCAGGTGGTCGCGGCGGACGACCGCGTCGCCGAGCGCGTACGCCGAGAGGCCCTGGCCGGTGCCGTAGCCGACGTTGTCGAGGCCCGGCCACGGGTCGGGCGCGGTCGGCGACTCGGCCCACTGCATGTGCCCGCCGATGTAGACGGCGACCTCGGTGATCGCGATCGAGTAGATCGAGTCGAAGGCGCGGGAGATCCACAGCGGCTGCATGTTCGCGCCACCCTCCACGGGGAAGGCGATCGCCGTGTCGTTGATGGGCGGGCGGTCCCCGCCGGAGCCGCTGCCCACGACGAAGTAGGAGTCGTCCGGTGAGATGTCGCCGGTGTAGATGCGCTGGATCCCGCCGACGTACTGGAGGTTCTCCTCCCACAGCTTCGTGTGCCACGGGAGCAGCTTCTTCGTGGCCGTGTCGACCATGCCCACGCCGTACCGCTCCTGCCCGGCGATGCGGCGCGCCGTGTGCACGACCAGGAGCCGGGAGCTGTCGTGGGTCAGCACCAGGTCCTGCACGGTCAGGGTCCCGTTGATGCCGATGCCGCCGGAGAGCTGGTTGTCGAACTGGGTGTCGAGGTTGCCGGTGGCGCCGTCGACCGCCGCGAGCCCGACCATCGGCTGCCCGTTGACGGAGACGAACCGTCCCCCGATGTAGAGCGTGGTGTTCGTGGCGGCCAGGGAGTGGGTGTTCGCGCTCGCGTTCGCCGTGAAGCCCGCGCGCGGCGCGCCCGTCGTCAGGTTCAGCGACGCGACCTTCCGCTTCGTGACGCCGTTGACCGTGTTGAAGGTTCCGGCGACGTAGAGCCGGGTGCCGTCGGGCGAGGCCTCGACGGCGTTCACCTCGCCGTCGAAGGTCGGCCGGAACGTGGTGTCCACGAGCCCCGTGTCGAGGCTGAACGCGGCCAGCAGCGGCTGGTTCACCGTGTTGTTGTTGCCCGTGGTGTTCGTGATCGAGGTGAACGTCCCGGCGACGAAGGCGCGGTTGCCGACGACCTCGATGTCCCAGATCTCACCGGTGCCGATCCGCGGCATGGAGGCGTGCGCGGTGGCCGGCACCAGCTGGGCGTGGCCCGGCCTGGGCTGGTCACCGGGGGGCGGCAGGTTGGCGACGGTCACCGACTGGGCCGCTGTGTCCCGGCCGCTGCCGTCGTCGGCCGTCAGCGTCACGGTTCGGGTGCCGGCACTGCCGAAGGTGTGCGAGGGCGTCGCCCCGGCACCGCCCTGACCGTCGCCGAAGTCCCAGGTGAAGGTGAGCGGGTCGTTCTCCGGGTCCGTGGACGTGGACGCGTCGAACCAGCAGGTCAGGCCGGTGCAGCTGTAGGTGAACGCCGCCACCGGGGCGGCGTTCGCTCCCTCGAGGCCGGGGCTCACCACGACCGAGGCGCGGACCGAGCGGGCGACGTTGCCGGCCGTGGTCGCGGTCAGCCCTCCGGCCGTGCCGTTCGCGACCGGCGAGCCGGAGTCGCCGACGACCGCGCTGATCCTGCCGGTGCCGGCACCGGACGCGCTCTGGCGCGTGGTGACGCCCGCGGGCAGGGTCCACGCCGGCGTCGTGCCGGACTTCACCGCCCAGGCGCTGACCAGCCACGACCCGGGGTCGGCGACGGGGACCGTCGGGGAGGTGTGGCTGCTCGACGACGTGTTGGTGACCGCAGCGGCCGACGCGGTCACGGGGGCCAGGCCGTTGCTGCCGCGGTAGGCGGTGATCGCCATCACCGACTTCGACCGGTTGGCCGTGGTGGCACGGACCATGGTGCCGGCGTCGGCCGCCGTGGCGACACGGGTCCACACCCGACTGCTGACGTTGCTGCCGGTCACGGTCTCGAGCACGGACCAGCCCCCCGGCGCGGTCACGCTGGAGGTGTTGTTCCAGGTCAGGAAGATCACGAGCCGGTCCCCCACCTGCACCGAGGACGGGACCCGGACGGTGTGGCCGGTGCGGTTGCCGGCCGTGCTCGCGGAGCCGACGTGCGACAGGACGGGTGCGGCCGCGTGGGCACCCGGCGCGAGTCCGACGGCGGTGACGCCGACCACGGCGAGCAGGGAGACCACCCCGGTGGCAAGCGCGGTGACCAGGGTGGTGAGGTGGCCAGGGCACGGCCGACGGAGGTGGAGCACAGTTCCCTCCACGGGAAGGACGACGTAGGCGACCGCCGCTGCTCGGTCGCTGCGATGCTCGCACCGGGCCCGGCCCCGGCCTCCCGGTGAACCCGACGTTCACCGAAATTGGGCACCGGCCCCACAGGGCCGGGTGCAGTGAGTCGCTCAGGCCAGCGCATCCAGCTCCGCGGCGAGGCGCTCCCGCGCCCGGAGGGTGGCCTCGCTGGTGGGTAGCGTGCGGCGCTGGACCGGCACCGCGAGCGCTCCGGCGAGCAGGGCGTGGAGCTGCCCCTCGTCGAGCACGTGGTGGACGAGGCCTGCCTCGGCGACCAATGGGGCGAAGCGCTGCTGGTGACCGTCGACGTGCTCGCCCAGCGCGGGGTCCCGGGGCACGCACAGGGGCACGTGGCCGGCCGCCCGGGCGTCCATGATCGTGCCGGGTCCGCCGTGGCAGACGACGGCGTCCGCGTCGTCGAGCAGCCGCCGGATCTCCTCGATGGGGAGGAACGCGTGACCCTCCGCCCTGCGCGGCGCTCTGGTCGCGCCGTGCTGGACCACCACGCGGAGCCCGGGGTTGCGGAGCGCGACCGCGTCGGCCCAGGCGACGAGCCGGTCGAAGGGGTGGTGGTCGGTGCCGACCATCACCATCACGAGGCGGCCGCTGGGCGTCACAGCAACGGCCCCACGAGCCGGGCGTCGGGGTAGAACTCGAGCTGCTGCTGCCACTGCGCGATGCGGCACGTGGTGAACGGTCCGCACAGCCGGCCGGTCATCGTCGGGGAGTCCACGCGGTCGTAGACCTCGATGAACACGGTCGGGATCCGCAACATGCGGGCCACCACGAAGAAGGGCACGGCGACCCCGGCCCCGGCGCTGACGACCAGCGCGGGCCGCTCGCGGCGCAGCACCCTGACGGCCAGGGCGAGGTTGCGCGCCGCGTTGCCGAGGTGCCGGGTCGTCGGCGAGTACGACGTGACGACGCGCTCGCCGCGCAGCCGGTCGGCCACGTCGGGGGTGTCGGGGCAGACCCAGAGCCGCTCGCGGTCCCGCCACCAGAACTCCAGCACGAGGAGCTGGGTCAGGTGACCGCCCTGCGTGCTGACCATCAGCACCGGCCTGTCCATCGACCGCCTCCCACTGCGGTGCGCGCCGGGGCCACAGCCCGGGTCTGCACCCCAGACTGGAGGCGGTGACCTGCCCGGAGGCCCCCGCCGGCAGACCTTTCCCCGTTTTGGGGTAACGCCTCCCCGCTTTGTGGTATCTGCCCCCGGAGTGCCCCTGAAGGGTCCACGACGCGGCGGATCGTGATCGCCATGAGTGTGGTCCGAGAGGTTCCCGTCGTCCTCCGCCACCGCCCCACGAACCCGCCCGGCAGCGGCGGCGCCGGTCCCGACCAGGGGCGGCAGGGAGGGCGGTGGCGCCGTTGGCGGAGGCTGCTCATCGGCCTCCTGGTCACCGTGCTGCTGCTCGGGGTGGGCGCCCTGGGAGCGGGGCTGGCGCTCCAGTCACGCCTCGACCAGCAGCTGAGCCGGGTCGACGGAGTCTTCGCCGGGCTGGAGAACCGGCCCCAGAAACCCACCACGGGAACCGCTGCGAAGGCCGTCAACATCCTGCTGATGGGCACCGACCTGCGGTCCGACGACCCGTCGACCGGCACCGCCGCCGAGGTGGAGCCGTGGGTGCCCGGCGCCCAGCGCACCGACACGATCATGATCCTGCACGTCGACGGCGACCGGCAGGGAGCATCGCTGATCTCGATACCCCGCGACGCCTGGGTGAGCGTGCCCGGTCACGGCAGGCAGAAGATCAACGCCGCCTTCTCCCTCGCGGGCCCGGACCTGGCGGTCCACACCGTGGAGCAGCTGACCGGCGTCCGCATCGACCACCTCGCCGTCGTCGACTGGATGGGGTTCCAGGCACTCATCGACACCGTGGGCGGGATCAGGGTCGACGTGGCCGAGACCGTCGAGGACCCGCTTCGCGACGTGCTCTGGGTCGAGGGCCGGCAGACCCTCGACGGCCCGCTCGCCCTGCTCTACGTCCGGCAGCGCTACGGCCTGCCCGGCGGCGACCTCGACCGGGTGCGCCGGCAGCAGGCCGTGATGCGCGCCCTCGCCGACGAGTCGGTGTCGGTGCTGCGGTCGCTGAACCCGAAGGGGATCTACGACCTGCTCGACACGCTGACCCGCCACGTCACGGTGGACTCGGGGTGGTCGATCGAGGAGATGCGGGACCTGCTCGTCGACCTCCGGTCACTGCGGGTGTCCTCCATCGACTTCTTCACCGCCCCCGTCGCCGGCTTCGGCACCGAGCGCGGCCAGAGCGTCGTCCGGCTCGACGGGGCCGGCAACGCCGCCCTGTGGGAGAGCGTCCGTGACGACCGGGTCGCCGAGTGGCTGAAGTCCTCCCGTGCGGACACCCTGACCGGCCCCGTCCGCTGAGCTGCCACCAGTTGCCCGACCGAAGAGCGCGAGCTGCCACCAGTTGCCCGGCGGACGCCGGTCAGTCGGTGCCGTGCCGCTTGACGAAGTCGATGATCTGCTCGGCCAGCTCGGGACGGCAGACGATGAGGTCCGGCAGCGACACGTCGTCCTGGTTGTAGGCCAGCTCCGAGCCGTCGACGCGGGAGCAGAAGAGGCCCGCGGCCCGGGCGACGGCGACGGGCGCGGCGTTGTCCCACTCGTACTGTCCGCCTGCGTGGACATAGGCGTCGGTGACGTCGCGGGTCACCGAGATGACCTTGACCCCGGCGGAGCCCATCGGGACCAGCTCGGCGTCGATCTCCGCGGCCAGCGCCTCGACGAAGGCCGGTGGGCGGGTGCGGGAGACGGCGATACGGGGGCGCGCCGACGTCCGCGGCGGCACCGCGGGCGGCTGGCCGGTGTTGAAGGTCTCGCCGAGCGCGGGCTGCGCAACGGCGCCGGCCACCAGCTCGCCGTCCTGCCACAGCGCGACGTGGACGGCCCAGTCGTCACGCGGCGGCTCGGAGAACTCGCGGGTGCCGTCGAGCGGGTCGACGATCCAGACGCGCGACGCCTCGAGGCGTGCCTTGTCGTCCTTGCCCTCCTCGGACAGCACGGAGTCGTCGGGGCGGTACTCGGCGATCAGGCTCATCAGCAGCTCGTGGGCGGCGCGGTCGCCGGCGTCCTTGAGCTCGCGGCCCTCGAGGCCCTCGCCGCGCACCTCGAGCAGTCGCTCACCGGCGACGGTGGCGAGCCAGGTGGCGAGGACGTGGTCGTCGTGCGCGGCCTCGGCGGGCGGGGTTCCGGGTTCGAAAGTCACCGCGACAGCCTAACGTCGCGCCGACCTCACGGAGCGAGCAGCCCGTGGCCGGCCAGCAGGGCCCGCAGCCGGTCCACGCCGTCGCCGATCTCCCAGCGCTCGGCGAGCAGGCCGGCGGTCCGGGCGGAGGCGACGTTGTCCTGCGAGTCGTCGACCAGCAGCAGCGACGCCGGCGGGTGGCCCAGGGCGACGGCCGCCCTCCGGAAGTACGCCGGGTCGTCCTTGGTGCAGCCGAGCTCGCAGGACACGAGCAGCGAGTCGACGTGGTCGGCGTACCCCACCTCGTCGACCAGGAGGGCGCGCACGCTCACCGGTTGAACCGCTGCTGCGTCTTCTCGAGTCCGTCCTGGATGAGGGACTCCACCGCGTCGGCGGCGTCCATGACCTGGAACGGGAGCTCCTTGCGCTCGGCCGCCGAGTAGTTGGAGAGCACGAAGTCGGCCACGTCCTGGCGTCCCGGGGGGCGGCCGATGCCGGCGCGCACCCGGTAGAAGTCGCCGGTGCCGAGGGAGGACCGCATCGAGCGCAGCCCGTTGTGGCCGTTGTCGCCGCCGCCGAGCTTGACCCGGAGCGTGCCGAACCCGATGTCGAGCTCGTCGTGTATCGCGATGATCCGCGCGGGCGGCACCTTGTAGAAGGTGGCCAGCGCCTTGACCGGGCCGCCCGTCTCGTTCATGTAGCAGCGAGGGCGGGCGAGCACCACCCGCGGCGCCGCGGCGCCGGGCGGCGCGAGCCGCCCCTCGACCACGTCGGCACGGCCCGACTTGTGGGCGCGGAACGGGCTGCCCATCCGCTCGGCCAGCGCGTCCGTGACGAGGTAGCCCACGTTGTGGCGGTGCCCGGCATAGGAAGGGCCGGGGTTCCCCAGCCCGACCACCAGCCACACGTCGGCGGTGCTGTCGGTCATGGGGAGCTCCCGGCCTCCTGAAGGTCCTGCAAGGTCGCCGCCGGTGGCGAGGCCGCGAAGCCGCCGCCACCAGTCGGCGAGGGTCACTCCTCCGAGCCGCCCTCGGCGGACTCGCCCTCGGCGGACTCCTCGCCCTCGGCGGTCTCCGCCTCGTCCTTCTCGATGCCGGCCTCGGCCTCGAGCTCCTCGAGCTCGGCCTCGACCTCCTCCTCGGTGGGCGCCGGGGCGACGTGGACGACGAGGACCTCGTCGTCGGTCAGCAGCGTGGTGCCCTTCGGGAGGGTGATGTCGGAGGCGTGGATCTGGGTGCCGACCTCGGCGCCCTCGACCGAGACCTCGACGAACTCGGGGATGTGGGTGGCCTCGGCCTCGACGGAGATCGACGGGTAGTCGAGGGTCACCAGGGTCTCCTTGGCGGCCTCGCCGACCAGGTGGACCGGGATGTCGACGGTGACCTTCTCGCCCTTCTTCACGGCGACGAAGTCGACGTGCTCGAGGGTGCGCTTGATCGGGTCGGTCTGGACCTGCTTGGTCAGCGCGAGCTGGGTGGTGCCGTCGAGCTCGAGCTCGAGCAGGGCGTTGGCGCCACCGTGCTTGAGGGCCATCCAGGTGTCGTGGCCCGGGAGGGTGATGTGGACCGGGTCGTTGCCGTGGCCGTAGATGACGGCGGGGACCTTGTCGGCGCGGCGGATGCGGCGGGCGGCGCCCTTGCCGAACTCGGTGCGCTTCTCGGCGGTGATCTTCTCGGCGGACATGCCTTCTGCTCCTCGTACCTTCGACTGTGCTGGTGATCAGGGGCCCCGGAGACGACGAACGCCGCGCGACAGCGCGGCGTACCAGAGGTCCTGCCAGCCCTGTCGATCACGGAGGACCACCCGCGGGTGGCCGTTCCCTCGCCGAGGCAACTGCACGATGGTAGCCGCGCGGCGCCCCGGGGGCCAATCCGCCCGGGGCCGCCTGGCGCTACCGTGACCGCCGTGTCCCTCACCCTCGCCGAGGCCCGCGCCAGGGCCGCCCTGATCAGCGACGTCTCCTACGACATCGAGCTCGACCTGACCGACCGGGAGACCTTCGGCTGCCGCACCACCGTGCGCTTCACATGCGCGACGCCGGGGGCGGCCACCTTCCTCGAGCTGGCCCGGGGGCTCGACGTCACCGTCGACGGCGCCCCCGCGCAGTACGCCGACGACCGGATCGCGCTGACCGACCTCGCCGAGCGCAACGAGGTCGTGGTCGAGGCGCGGATCCCCTACGTCACCGACGGCGACGGGATGCACACCTTCACCGACCCGGCCGACGGCGAGACCTACGTGTCGGCGTACTGCGGCATGGACATCGCCCGCTTCGTCTTCCCTTGCTTCGACCAGCCGGACCTGAAGGCCCCGCTGGCGCTGTCGGTGGTCGCCGACCCCGGCTGGACCGTGGTGGCCAACGGCCGTGCCGTCGAGCGCGACGGCGGGCGCTGGCGCTTCACCACCACGCCGCCCGTCTCGACGTACCTGTTCGTGGTGTGCGCCGGGCCGTGGCACTCGGTCAGCTGGGAGCACCCCGGGCCCGACGGCCGGCCGCTCCCCTTCGGCTGGCACGCGCGGCGGTCGCTGGCCGCCGAGCTCGACCGCGACGCCGCGGAGCTGAAGGACCTGACGGAGCGCTACTTCGACCACTACGCGACGCTGTTCGACGAGCCGTACCCGTTCGACTCCTACGACCAGGCGTTCGTCCCGGGCCAGAACTGGGGCGCCCTCGAGACGCCGGGCTGCGTGACCTACCGCGACGAGTACCTCCCGGTCGGCCGGGTCACCGAGGGTGACCGGCGGCGGCGGGCGATCGTCATCGCCCACGAGATGGCGCACATGTGGTTCGGCAACCTGGTGACGATGCGCTGGTGGGAGGACTCCTGGCTCAACGAGTCCTTCGCCGACTACATGGGCTTCCGGGTGGCGCAGGACGCGGGCGGCCTCGAGGGGACCTTCGTCGACTTCGCCGTGGGCCGGAAGGCCGGCGCCTACGTCGCCGACGAGTGCCGCTCGACGCACCCGGTCGCGGCGGTCACCGAGGATGTCGTCGACGTCGACACCGCGTTCAACAACTTCGACTCGATCTCCTACGCCAAGGGCAACTCGGTGCTGCGCCAGCTGGTGACGTGGCTCGGCGACGAGCCGTTCCTGGCCGGCGTCAACGCCCACCTGACCCGGCACCGGTTCGGCAACGCCACACTCGACGACTTCGTCGACGCGCTCGACGGCGCCTCCGACCGCGATGTCCGCGGCTGGGTCGACGCGTGGCTGCGGACCACCGGCTTCGACACCCTGCGGGTCGTGCGGGACGCGGACGGGCCGGTGCTGCACCGGGACGGCTCCCGGCCGCACCGGGTGCGGGTCTCGTCGTACGACGACTCGTTGGCGCCGTTCGGCACCGGCTTCGTCGACGTCGCGGCCGAGCCGGTCCGGCTCGGGAACGCGGCCGTCCTGGTTCCGAACGCCGGCGGCGAGACGTTCGCCCGCGTCCGCTTCGACGAGGAGTCGTGGGAGGCGCTCGCCCGCGACCTCGCGTCGCTGACCGACGACGGCGCCCGCGCCGTGGTGTGGCAGGCGGCGTGCGACATGGTGCGCTGCGGCGAGCTCGCGCCGCAGGACTTCCTCGGGCTCGTCACCCGCCACGTCCCCCGCGAGAGCCACGTCGGGATCCTCGAGTCGGTGCTCACCTGGACCCTCGACGTGCTCGTCCCCCAGTTCGTCCCGGCCGGCGAGGTGACGGACGCACTGGCGTTCGTGGCCGGCGCCTGCGAGACCGGACTGGAGTCGGGGCCGGCCGAGGAGCCGGCGGTGGCGCTGACCCGCGCGCTCGCGGCCTCCACCGCCGACCCGTCGCTGCTGCGGCACTGGCTCGCGACCGGCCACACCCACACCGGCCTCGACGTCGACCCGCGGCTGCGCTGGGCGGCGCTGCGCCGGCTGGCGTCGCTCGGCGACCTCAGCCGTGACGAGATCGAGCAGGAGCGCGAGGCCGACGGCACCGTGCTGGGCGAGCTCGGCGCGGCCACCGCGGCCGCCGCCCTCCCCGACGCCGGCGCGAAGGCGGACGCATGGGCCCGGATGTACGACGACCCGCAGGTCTCGAACCGGATGTACGTCGCGCTCGCGACGGGCTTCTGGGACCCCGAGCAGGCCGCGCTGGTCGCGCCGTACGTCGGCCGCTACCTCGCCGAGTCACCGGGCGTCGCGCGCGCCCGCGGCCAGGCGTTCTCGCAGGTGGTGGGCCGGTCGTTCCCAGCCGTGCCGCTCACCGAGGACGACCTCGAGGCCGCCGACAAGGCGCTGGCCGGCGACGTGCCGACCGTGCTCCGGCGGCACTGGGAGGACCAGCTCGACGAGCTCCGCCGCCCCCAGCGACGTTGAGTCGGTAGTTCTGACCGTCGAGTCACGACTCCGGGCCCCGGATCAGCGTCCTTCGGGGCGTGCGTCGGCAAGGCGGAGCCTCCCTCAGCCGGAGCCAGGGTCGTCAGGCGGAGCGCCTCGCAAGGCGGACGAGCGAAGGCGTGCTTGGGGGCGGAGCGCACGTCGAGCGAGGACAACGCCGCGAGGCGCCCGCATGGCGGGCCTGGTCAGGCGTGGCCGTCGAACATGGAGGTGACGGACCCGTCCTCGAAGACCTCGCGGATCGCGCGGCTGATGAGCGGGGCGATCGAGAGCACCGTCAGCTTGTCGAACTGCCGCTCGCTCGGGATCGGCAGCGTGTTGGTGACGATGACCTCGGCGGCCGGGGAGTTCTTCAGCCGGTCGACGGCGGGGTCGGAGAGGATCGCGTGGGTGGCGGCGATGACCACGCCCGCGGCACCGTCGGCCATGAGCGCCTCGGCGGCCTTCACGATGGTGCCGCCGGTGTCGATCATGTCGTCGACGAGGACGCAGATGCGGCCCTCGACCTTACCGACGACGCGGTTGGCGACCATCTCGTTGGGACGGTCGATGTCGCGGGTCTTGTGGATGAAGGCCAGCGGCGCGCCACCGAGACGGCTCGACCACTGCTCGGCGACCTTGATCCGCCCGGCGTCCGGGGAGACGACGGCGAGCTGCTCGTTGCCGTACTTCTCCTTGACGTGCTCGGCGAGGATCGGAAGGGCCATCAGGTGGTCGACCGGTCCGTCGAAGAAGCCCTGGATCTGCGAGGTGTGCAGGTCGACCGCGATGAGCCGGTCGGCGCCGGCGGTCTTGAACAGGTCGGCCATCAGCCGCGCCGAGATCGGCTCGCGGCCGCGGTGCTTCTTGTCCTGGCGGGCGTAGCCGTAGAAGGGCACGACCACGGTGATCCGCTTGGCGGACGCGCGCTTGAGCGCGTCGACCATGATGAGGTGCTCCATGATCCACTCGTTGATCGGAGCCGTGTGGCTCTGGATCACGAAGGCGTCGCACCCACGGACCGACTCCTCGAACCGGACGTAGATCTCGCTGTTGGCGAACTCGTAGGCCGAGGTCGGGACCAGCCCGGTGCCGAGCTGCTCGGCGACCTCCTCGGCCAGTCCGGGGTGCGCCCGGCCGCTGAAGACCATGAGGTTCTTCTCGGTGGTCCGCTTCATTCCGGTCACGTCGTCGTGCTCCTCGGTCGCGGGGAGGGGATGTTCAGGATTGTTCCTCACCGGCGCCGTCGTGCCCAACTCCCCCGCGGGAGTCGTGGGTCACGTCTCGTTCATCCTCCGTTGCCGCCGCGGCCGCCTCGGCCTGCGGGGTGCCGGCGCGCTTGCGCTGGGCCCACCCCTCGAGGTTGCGCTGCGGGGAGCTGGACACCGCGAGCGCGCCCGGCGGCACGTCACGGCGTACGACGGTCCCGCCGGCGGTGCCGGCCCCGTCGCCGATGCTGACCGGGGCGATGAAGGTGTTGTTGGAGCCGGTCCTGGCGTGCCGGCCCACGGTGGTGCGGTGCTTCTGCACGCCGTCGTAGTTGGCGAAGATCGTGCCGGCGCCGATGTTGGTGCCCTCGCCGATCTCCGCGTCGCCGACGTACGACAGGTGCGGCACCTTGGCGCCCTCGCCGATCTCGGAGTTCTTGGTCTCGACGAAGGTGCCGATCTTGCCGCGGGCGCCGAGGCGGGTGCCCGGGCGCAGGTAGGAGAACGGGCCCACCGTCGCATCGTCGCCGATGACGGCGAGCTCCCCATGGGTTCGGACCACGCTCGCGCCGCGGCCGACCTCACAGTCCTTGAGGGTGGTGTCGGGGCCGACGACGGCGTCCTCGGCGACGACCGTCGCGCCCAGCAGCTGCGTGCCGGGGAGGATCGTCACGTCGCGGGCCAGCACCACGTCGGCGTCGACCCAGGTGGTCGCCGGGTCGACGACGGTGACGCCCTCCTTCATCCAGCGGTGCAGGATGCGCCGGTTGAGCTCGCGGCCGAGCTCGGCGAGCTGGGCGCGGTCGTTGGCGCCCTCGGTCTGGCGGACGTCGTCGAGCACGAACGCGCCCACGGCCAGGCCCGCGTCGCGGGCGATCTTCACCGCGTCGGTCAGGTAGTACTCGCCCTTCGCGTTGTCATTCGAGATCTTGCCGAGCGCGTCGGCGAGGAAGTCGGCGTCGAAGGCGAGGATGCCGGAGTTGATCTCGTTGATCTCGCGCTGCTCGGCGGTGGCGTCCTTCTCCTCGACGATCGCCTCGACGTCACCCTCTGCGTTGCGGACGACGCGGCCGTAGCCGAACGGGTCCTCGACCCTGCCGCTGAGGATGGTCACCGCGCTCTGGGCGGCTTCGTGCTCGTGCGCGAACTCGCGCAGACTCTCCCCCGTCAGCAGCGGGGTGTCGCCGTAGGCCACCAGCACGGTGCCCAAGACGCGGCCCTGCTGCTGCAGGGCCTCCATCGCGACGCGCACCGCGTGGCCGGTGCCCTCCTGGGTCTCCTGGACGGCCAGCACGGCGTCGGGCATGAGCTCCTGGAGGTGCGGGCCGACCTGCTCGCGCTGGTGGCCGACCACGGCGACGACGTGGCCGGGCTCGAGCTCCGCCACCGCGTGGAGGACGTGCCCGACCATGCTGCGGCCGCACAGCGGGTGCAGCACCTTCATCGTCTTGGACTTCATGCGGGTGCCGCCGCCGGCGGCGAGGACGACGACCGTCAGGTTCTCGGGCACGTGGGCTCCTCACAGATCGGGGCCTGCCCGGTGCACCCGGACAGGAGGACGCCTGGCTCCCCGGGTAGGAGTCGAACCTACGTCGCTAGTCCTGATTCAAAGTCAGGCGGGCCCTGCCGGCAGACCAACCGGGGATTGCGGGACCACCTTAGGCCCGCCCGTCGGGGGCTGGAGACCCGGTGAGATCCCCACGGCGGTGAGGTACGCCGGTCGAGCCCGTCGAGACCCCGCGAGCCACGCACGGCGGTGAGGTACGCCGGTCGAGCCCGTCGAGACCCCTTGAGCCGGGTTGCTGGCATGCCCGTGCCCCCGCCGAGTGGTGCCTGGCGGGGTGTGGGGCGGGGCGGCTACTGCTCGGGCGGGTCGACCCGCCCGTGCGTCTCGACGATCCGTCGCCGGCACGCTTCGGGGTCGGGGGTGACGTCGCGGGTTCCGGTCTCGTCACGCAGGTAGGCGTGCCCGTGCGGGCTGCGCCACAGGAACACGCCGTCGTCGACGTGGGTGTACGACCACCCGCCGTGGGTCTTGAGCCGGTGGTGCTTGCGACACAGGGCGGCGAGGTTGCAGCGACACGTCGGCCCGCCTGACTCCCCGTGCGGGATGACGTGGTCGTGGTCGCAGGCCTTGGCCTTGCGGGTGCACCAGGGGAAGACGCAGTGGTGGTCGCGGTCGTCGACCAGGTCGGCCAGCCGGTCGGGCACCTCGTAGGCGCCGACCGGGGCGCAGCCGGACGGGTCGACCACCGGCTTCACGACGATCTGCGCGTCGGGTGCGGCGAGCCAGGTCCTGATCTGGTCGCTGGTGATCGGGCAGCGGAGCCCCTCGACCCGGCCCAGCGGGCCGGTACCGACCACGGCGTCCTCGGACACGTGGATGACGAGGCTGATCCTGCGGCGGCGGGCGGGACGGCGGTGCAGCCGCCGCGGCTCCTCACCCGGCTGCTTCTCGCTGAGATCGCCGGTGAGGTCGAGCGTCTGGGCACCGCGGGCGAGCTCCCCGACGGCCTTGGACCGCCGCACGTCCAGCGACTCCTCGGACCCGAGCTGCCGCAGCTGCGAAGCGAGGTCGGCGACCGCGTGCTCGAGATCCATCGCGTCGGCGGCGTCGAGGACGCCGTGGACGTCGACGGTGCCGTCGAGGGTGGCGGAGTCGAGGTGAATGTCGAAGGACCGGTGGTCGATCGCGTTCTTGAAGCGCTCGGCCGCGAGGTCGGGATCGTGGCGGGCGATCGCCTCCTCGATGAGGTCCTTGATCTTGGTGGGCCCGATCTTGTGGGCCACGTGGGCGACGTGACGGTCCACGAACTGCGCCGCGGCGGGGTTGAGGGCGATGGTGTGGCGCGCGATGTGCCGGGCCCGCCAGGCCGGCAGGTCCCCGGCAACCACCCGACGCCACAGCCGCGGGAGCCGGTAGCGCAGCTCGACCGCCTCACCCAGGAACGCCTTCCCGGCCTCCGTGGACATCCCCAGCGACGCGGCCCACTCGGCGACGCAGAACTCGGTGATCAGCGGGGTGCCCTCGCCGGCGATCGGGACCGCGGTCTCGGACCCGTCGAGCTCGAACCCCGCCGCTTCGACCAGCGACTCGGCGGGGTGCTGGACCGCCCACTCGACAGCCGCGACCAGCAGCTCGGCCTCCGCCACCTGGGCTGCCTGTCGGCGGTCCCGGGCGAAGGCCAGCACCTCGACGGGACTGTCGCCCGCAGAGGTGGAGATTGTGGTCGCTGTCATGGGTCCACTCAAGCAGCGACCACCGACAGTCCCGGCCCGAAA
>NZ_JBHSSS010000025.1:0-151051 GCF_042659625.1 Nocardioides sp. GCM10027114 | reverse complement strand
GGGCGACCGGGGCACGAAGCAGCCGCGAGTCGACAAGGGGTCTCGACACGCTGGCTGCGCTCGCTACTCGACCACCGAACCGCTGTGGTCTCGACGAGCTCGACCGGCGTACCTCGTTGCCCTGCGCACCTTCCGGGGTCTCGACGAGCTCGACCGGCGTACCTCGTTGCCCTGCGCACCTTCCGGGGTCTCGACGAGCTCGACCGGCGTACCTCGTTGCCCTGCGCACCTTCCGGGGTCTCGACGGGCTCGACCGGCGTCGGTTCGCTGCCGTGCGCACGTCGCTGGGTCTCGACGGGCTCGACCGGCGTGGGTTCGCTGCCCTGCGCACGTCGCTGGGTCTCGACGGGCTCGACCGACGTGGGTTCGCTGCCCTGCCCACGTCACCGGGTCTCGACGGGCTCGACCGACGTGGGTTCGCTGCCCTGCCCACGTCACCGGGTCTCGACGGGCTCGACCGACGTGGGTTCGCTGCCCTGCCCACGTCACCGGGTCTCGACGAGCTCGACCGGCGTACCTCGTTGCCCTGCGCGCCTTCCGGGGTCTCGACGAGCTCGACCGGCGTACCTCGTTGCCCTGCCCACCGCTCCGGGTCTCGACGAGCTCGACCGGCGTACCTCGTTGCCCTGCCCACCGCTCCGGGTCTCGACGAGCTCGACCGGCGTACCTCGTTGCCCTGCGCACGTCGCTGGGTCTCGCCGGGCTCGACCGGCGTACCTCGTTGCCCTGCGCGCCTTCCGGGGTCTCGACGAGCTCGACCGGCGTGGGTTCGCTGCTCTGCGCACGTCGCTGGGTCTCGACGGGCTCGACCGGCGTGGGTTCGCTGCTCTGCGCACGTCGCTGGGTCTCGACGGGCTCGACCCGCGTGCCTCACCGCCCTGCCTCGCCGGGTCTCGACGAGCTCGACCCGCGTGCCTCACCGCCCTGCCTCGCCGGGTCTCGACGAGCTCGACCTCCGTGCCTCACCGCCCTGCCTCGCCGGGTCTCGACGAGCTCGACCTCCGTGGGTCACCGCCGTCCACGTGGTGCGGGGCTAGGGTCCTGAGGGTGGACCTGCCCGTCATGCCGCCCGTCCAGCCGATGCTCGCGAAGTCCGTGAAGGGCATCCCCGACCCGGACAAGCACGGCGGGCTGAGCTTCGAGCCGAAGTGGGACGGCTTCCGGTGCCTGCTGTTCAAGGACGGCGATGAGGTCGAGCTGACGAGCCGCAACACCAAGCCGCTGACCCGCTACTTCCCCGAGGTCGTCGAGGCCGCGCGCGAGCAGCTGCCCGAGCGATGCGTGCTCGACGGCGAGCTGTTCGTCGCACTGCCGGACGGCGAGGCCGGCCAGCGGCTGGAGTTCGAGGTGCTGCAGGAGCGGATCCACCCGGCGAAGTCGCGGGTCGACCTGCTCAGCCGGGAGACCCCGGCCGGGTTCGTCGCCTTCGACCTGCTGGCGCTCAGCGACGAGTCGTACGTCGACCGGCCGTTCCGGGAGCGCCGGGCGGCAATGGAGAAGGCGCTCGACGGCCTCACCGGACCGTGCTTCCTCACCCGGACGACGACCGACCCCGAGCAGGCGGAGCAGTGGTTCCACCAGTTCGAGGGCGCCGGCCTCGACGGCGTGATCGCCAAGCCGCTCGACGCGCCGTACCAGCCGAACGCCCGCACCATGTTCAAGATCAAGCACGAGCGGACGGCCGACGTCGTGGTCGCCGGCTACCGCGAGCACAAGAACTCCACGCCGGAGCGGCCGCTGCTCGGCTCGCTCCTCCTCGGCCTGTACGCCGACGGCTCGCTGCAGCACATCGGCGTCTGCGCGAGCTTCACCGAGAAGCGTCGCGCCGAGCTGATCGAGCAGCTCCAGCCGCTGGTCGTCCCGGTCGAGGAGCACCCGTGGGGCGCCTGGCAGGAGTGGGCGATCGCCAACCCCGACCGGGTGCCCGGCACGCAGAGCCGCTGGAGCGCCGGCAAGGACCTGTCGTTCACGCCGCTGCGGCCGGACCTGGTGCTCGAGGTCGCCTACGACCACATGGAGGGGCGCCGCTTCCGGCACACCGCCCAGTTCCGCCGCTGGCGGCCCGATCGCGACGCCGAATCCTGTGGCTACGACCAGTTGGACGAGCCGACGGGCTACGACCTCGCTAGGATTTTGGGTGCGGGACCGACCACCGGTTCCCAGGCCGGGAGGCGCTGAGATGACCGAGACCTACCACGTGGTCCTGCTCGTCGAGCAGGCGCTGACGAAGGCCGACGCCGCCCAGGTGCGGTCCCTCCACGAGGGCCTGGACGAGCCGGTGACCTACCACGTGCTGCTGCCGATGGAGGACGCTGCGGCCCGGATCGAGGCCTCCATGGGCTCGCTCGCGGCCGGCGAGGTGATGGCGTCGCCGGCGATGGCGATGCGCGAGGTCGACCTCGAGGCGGTCCGCAAGGACTGTCAGGAGCGGTCCGTTCGCGACCTCGAGCAGACCCTCACCGCGCTCCGCGACGCCGGCGCCACGGCGCTCGGCGAGGTGATCACCAAGCCCCCGATCGACGCGCTCGCCGACAAGGTCGAGCAGGTCGACGGCCGCGAGGCCATCATCCTGACCCGCCCCCACGTCGTCGCGGAGTTCTTCCACGTCGACTGGACGTCGCGCGCACGCCGCAAGATCGGCGTCCCGTGCCTCCACCTGCTCGAGCACGAGAACTTCGACGAGCAGGCCGGCGGCGGCGAGGGCATCAGCGGTTTCTGACCCGTAACTCCACCGGTTCGGCCTGTTACCGAACGCTGGACCGAGTGTTTCCGTCACGTGGGTGAGTCGTTGCCGTCGGGTTCGTAGTGTTCTGGATGTCGGCACATGGGGATGGATCAGAAGTACGAGGGAGATCCATTGCCGACAGGCCGGGTCGGAGGGAGAGCCGACCCGACAGACGGAACCACTCAGGTCTGTGGGGGACCTACGGGGGCCGTCACAGCCGGGGGTGGAGGAGTGCACGACGGCGATCGTGGGGGTCGCCGCACCCTCTATGGGGGGTGGTCCGCCGGACCGAGGCAACGGGCGGACCACCCGGACCCGGCCCACTGCTGCGTGATCCGGTCCGCGGGCCTGATCAGTCGGCCGCGTCGACCTCGTCGGCCTCGTCGGCTCTGGCCAGCTCGACCGCGATGTCGAGATGACCGGCGTGCCGGGCGTACTCCGCCAGCACGTGGAAGCAGATCCACTCCAGCGTCGGCGGGTCCTCGGCGAAGCGACCGCCGGCCGAGGCCGTCGCGTCCAGCGGGAAGTCCCGCAGCACCGACCGGGTCCGTCCACCCACCGCCCGCAGTCGCGCGACCAGGTCCCCTGCGGTGACGCCGTCGGGCACGTGCCACCGGCCGTCCGCCCCGGGCTCCCAGGGCTCGTCGACCGTCCAGTCGCCCCACGGGTCGGCCACCTGCTCGCCCAGGAAGCCCCAGACGAACCACCGCTGCTCCATGTGCAGCACGTGGCTCAACAGCTCGACCGGGGTCCAGCCGGACGCCAGCCGCGTCGTACGACGCTCGCCCTCGGGCAGCGACAGCACCCCGTCGACGATCTCCTCGCGCACCCAGTCGAGGTACGCCGCCCAGCGGCCCGCTCCTGCCATTGCGTGGCTCCCGGGCTCCTCACTCACGTGCCCTCGACCCGGTTGCCGTGCTCGTCCCAGTGCTCCGCGACCTTCTTCGACGGCTGCACCCGCGGCGGCTCCCCCGGCATCTTCGGGTAGTCCGGCGGGAAGTTGAGCTCGCCGCCGGGCAGCTCCTCCCACAGCCGCAGCAGCGGCTCCAGGGAGTACGCCGTGTCGTCGATCGCCGCCCACGGGTCGCCGTCGGCGACCCGGTCGGGGACGGTGAAGAGGTTGAGCTCGCGCGGGTCGTCGAGGTCGGCCAGCTCCTCCCACGTCACCGGCGTGGAGACCGGCGCGCCCGGCAGCGGCCGCAGCGAGTAGGCGGAGGCGATGGTGCGGTCGCGGTTGTTCTGGTTGAAGTCGACGAAGACGCGCTCGCCCCGCTCCTCCTTCCACCAGTCGACGGTGACGCCGTCGTCCCGCCGGGCGAGCTCGCGGCCGAACCCGATCGCGGCGTGCCGCACGTCGGTGAACTCCCAGCGCGGCTCGATCCGGACGTAGACGTGGATGCCGCGGTTGCCGGAGGTCTTGGCGTAGCCGACCAGGCCCAGCTCCTCGAGCAGCTCACGCGCCACCCCGGCCACCCGCACCGCGTCGCGGAAGGCGGTGCCGGGCTGGGGGTCGAGGTCGATCCGCAGCTCGTCGGGGTGGTCGACGTCCGCACGGCGGACGGGCCAGGGGTGGAACGTGAGGGTGCCCATGTGGGCGCACCAGACCGGCACCGCGATCTCGGTCGGGCAGATCTCGTCGGCGGTCCGGCCGGACGGGAAGGTGACCCGCACCGTCTCGACGTACTCGGGGGCGCCCTTGGGCACCCGCTTCTGGTAGAACGCGTCGGCGTCCTTGTCCTGCGGCCCGGTCGCCAGCCGCATCCCCTCCCGGACGCCGGAGGTCCACCGCTCGAGCGCGGTCGGCCGGTCGCGCAGCGCCCGCATCAGGCCGTCGTCGACGCTCGCGAAGTACTCCGCGACCATCAGCTTGGTGACCTCGGGCGTGCGGTCGGTCGCCTCGTAGATCACCCGGTCGGGGCTGGAGACCCGGACTGCCCGGCCCCCCGCCTCGACCTCCGCCGCGGTCGTCCTCGCCATGCGTCCCAACCTAGCGCCGCACGCCGACGGACCGATGACGTCGGCGACGGAGTCGAGGCGGTGAACGCCGCGCGAAGGGGCGGCGAGCATCGGGCGGCGGAGTCTGTCGACCCCTTCCCACAGGGTCCCGGAGGTGCTTGGCTTCGCTCCGGCTCGGGCCACCCACCGAGCGACCCCTGTGAGCACTGCTCACGCAACAGAAGGAAGTCGCACGTGACCAGACTCTCCCCCCTTGCCGCGGCGCTGGCCGTGGCGTCCGGGACCGCCCTCGTGGCGGTGCCCGGCACCACCGCGCAGGCGGCGTCCACCGACGTCGTCATCAGCGAGGTCTACGGCGGCGGCGGCAACTCCGGCGCCCCCTACAAGAACGACTTCGTCGAGCTGCGCAACCTCGGCAGCACGACCGTCAGCCTCGCCGGCTGGAGCGTCCAGTACGCCTCCGCCACCGGCTCGTCGTGGACCAACAGGACCGCGCTCAGCGGCTCGGTCGCGCCCGGCGCGACGTACCTCGTCCAGCTCGCGGGCGGCAGCACCGGCGCCGCGCTGCCGACGCCGCAGGCGACCGGCACCACCAACATGAGCGCCACCAGCGGCAAGGTCGCCCTGGTCACGAACAACACCAACCTGACGTGCGGCAGCAACTGCGACACCCACGCGTCGGTGAAGGACTTCGTCGGCTACGGCTCGGCCAACGACTCCGAGACCGCCACGGCGCCCTCCGGCAGCAACACCACCTCGCTGACCCGCGCCGGCGCGGACACCGACCACAACGGCAACGACTTCGCAGCCGGCGCCCCCACCCCGGGCTCGGCGAGCGGCGGGGGCGGCGGGAGCTGCACCGGCACCCGGATCCACGACGTGCAGAAGGCCTCCCACACCGGCCAGACCGGCTCGGTCAACGGCCTCGCCGGCATCGTCGTCGCGACCTCGACGACCGGCTTCTGGATGCAGGACACCGACGCCTGCGCCGACGCGGACCCGGCCACCAGCGAGGGCATCCTCGTCTACACCTCCACCGCCCCGACCGTCGTCGTGGGCGACGCGGTCGAGGTCGGCGGCAGCGTCACCGAGTACCGCTCGGGCGGCGCGTCCAGCGACAACCTCACCACCACCCAGGTGACCGGCCCGACCGTCACGAAGACCGCGACCGGCCAGCCGCTGCCGAGCGCGACCGTCGTCGGCTCCGGCGGCCGGGTGCCGCCCGCCACCGTCATCGACGACGACGCCACCGGCAACGTCGAGACCTCCGGGACCTTCGACGCCACCACCGACGGCATCGACTTCTGGGAGTCGATGGAGGGCATGCGCGTGACGGTCAACGCGCCCCAGGTCGTCGGCGCGACCAACTCCTACGGCGAGACCGCGGTCGTCCCGAACGGCTCCGGCGTCCGCACGCCGCGCGGCGGCATCCTGGTCTCCGCGACCGACTTCAACCCCGAGCGGGTCCTGCTCGACGACGTGCTCTCGGCGGCGCCGCAGGCGAAGGTCGGCGACACCCTCGGCGCCTCGGTGACCGGTGTCCTCGACTACTCGTTCAGCAACTTCAAGCTGCTGCCGACCGCCACCCCGGCCGTCGTCGCCGGGACGCTCACCCCCGAGGTGACCACCGCGGCCCCGGCGGGCACGCTCGCCACCGCCACCTTCAACGTCGAGAACCTCGACCCGAGCGACCCGCAGTCGAAGTTCGACGGGCTCGCGCAGCAGATCGTCACCAACCTCAGGTCGCCCGACCTCATCGCGCTCGAGGAGGTGCAGGACAACAGCGGCGCCACCAACAACGGCGTCGTCTCCGCCTCCACCACCTACAGCAAGCTGATCTCGGCAATCTCGGCCGCGGGCGGGCCGGCCTACGACTACCGGCAGATCGACCCGGCCGACGGCGCCGACGGCGGCGAGCCCGGCGGCAACATCCGGGTGGCGTTCCTGTTCCGCACCGACCGCGGCCTCGCCTTCGTCGACCGCGGCACCGCCACGGCGACCACCGCCACCACCGTCACCGGCAGCGGAGCGAGCACGACGCTGAGCCACTCCCCGGGCCGCGTCGACCCGCAGAACGCCGCATGGTCCTCGACCCGCAAGCCGCTGGTCGGCGAGTTCACCTGGAACGGCAAGAAGTTCTTCGCCATCGCCAACCACTTCAGCAGCAAGGGCGGCGACGACCCGCTCTTCGGCAAGGTGCAGCCGCCGGTCAACAGCTCCGAGCCCAAGCGCCACGACCAGGCCGGCGTCGTCCGCGGCTTCGTGGACCAGCTGCTCGCCGCCGACCCGAACGCCCGGGTGGTCGTCCTCGGCGACATCAACGACTTCGAGTTCAGCCGGACCACCGACATCCTCGTCGGCTCGGGCGCGACGGCGCTGACCAGCCTGCCGCGCACGCTCCCCGCGAACGAGCGGTACAGCTACGTCTACCAGGGCAACAGCCAGGTCCTCGACCAGATCCTGGCCTCGGCCTCCCTGGCCGGCAGCGCGGCGTACGACATCGTCCACGTCAACGCCGAGTTCCAGAACCCGCTCAGCGACCACGACCCCTCGGTCGCCCGCTTCACCTTCTGAGCCGCGCGCACCACCGCAAGGGCGGGCCCGGTTCCCTCCCGGGGGCCGGGCCCGCCTTGGCGCAACGCCTATCGTTGGCGCCATGACGTACCAGGTGGAGAAGACCGACGAGCAGTGGCGTGAGGAGCTCTCGCCCGAGGAGTACGCCGTGCTGCGCCAGGCCGGCACGGAGCGGGCCTTCACCGGCGAGTACACCGACACCGAGACCAAGGGCGTCTACCGCTGCAAGGCGTGCTCGGCGAAGCTCTTCGAGTCCGACACCAAGTTCCACTCCGGCTGCGGCTGGCCGAGCTTCTACCAGCCGATCACCGACACCGTCGAGTACCACGAGGACAACTCCCACGGCATGAAGCGGGTCGAGGTGCGCTGCGCGTCCTGCGGCTCCCACCTCGGGCACGTCTTCCCCGACGGCTACGGCACGCCCACCGGAGACCGGTTCTGCATCAACTCGGTCAGCCTGACGCTCGAGCCCGCCGACGACTGACGGGCTGACGGGCCGGTCGCGTCAGTCGGGTCGGTCGGCCGTGCCGGCGAACCAGCCCGACGGGCCCAGCTCGGAGCCGATCCGCGGCACGTACTGCTCGAAGTAGACCCGCGAGATCAGCTCGCGGCGCGACCGCACGTCGGCCTTCTCGAAGACCGACTTCAGGTGGTCCTGCACGGTGTACGCCGAGAGGTGCAGCGTCGCGGCGATCTCCTTGGTGTCGACGCCCTGCAGCACCAGCTGGGTGACGTCGCGCTCCCGCTGGGTCAGCCCGAAGGCCGCCACGACCAGCGCCACGATCTCGGGAGGCCGCGCCTCCTCGATCGTGACCACCACGTCGCCCTGCCGCTCCCCGGCCGAGCCGACGGCTGCACCGGAGGCGCTCAGCGGCGAGGCGTGCATCATCAGCCACATGCCGCTGGAGGCGCGGACCCGCGAACGCGGCACGACGTCGGTCTCGCCGCGGGCGTAGCGTCGCGCGGCGCCCACCAGCGCCGAGACCGGCGACAGGTGGTCGCCGTAGGCCAGGCTGCCGCGGCCGAGGTCGGCCAGCCGCTCCTCGGCGCCGACGCTCATCTGCACGACCCGGTCCCGGGAGTCGACGATCACCACCGCCGGGCCGAGCGGTGACGCCAGGCCGGGTGCCTCCGCGAGCCGGGTGAGCAGGCCCGAGCGGACACCGTGGGCGAAGCTCTGCGACAGAGACGCGAGGAACTCGACCTCCCGCTCGTCGAACGGGCGCTCGTCCGAGCCGCGGAACATCGCCAGTCCGCCCCACACCTGCGACCCGTCGCGGATCACCAGCCGCGCCTCGTCGGCGTAGCCGAAGTTCGGCAGCACCAGCGTCCGCATCCGCTCCGACTGCTCGACGTCGCCGCCCGTCACCGCGTGCACGCTCGCCGCCACCAGGCCGGCACGCACCATCTCGACGTAGGCGGTCTGCTCGCACGAGCCGTACTCGATCAGGCCCCACTCGTGGTCGTGGGCGTTGCGGTCGCGCAGCTCGCCGTACTTGCGGGCGCTGGTGACCATGAGCGTGCCGGGGTCGTGGGTGGCCAGGCAGGCCCCGACGAACGGCACCGCGCGCTGCACCGAGGCGATCGACTCCTCGAGGAAGGTCTCGAGGTCGAGGCCCGCGCGCGCGACGACCTCCACGTCCCGGCGGACGCGTTCACTGGTCAGCCCGGTCAGGGTGGAGGGCAGGGTGGAGGCCACGATCCCCCAGTGTCCGCCGCGGCGCCGCGGCGCGACATCCCAGATATCTGGGTGGTCCGGACCACCCAGCCGTCGCGGTCCGCAAATACCCTCGTCCTCGGGGTGGTGCGCAGGTCTCGCCGGCCGCGACGCTCTCTGCCGTGTCCACGACCCTGCCCAGCACCCCGGCCCCCGTCCGGGTCCCCGCCCTCCTCGGCGAGCCCGTCGACGAGCGCGGCCGGCTGGTGCACGCCGACGACCCGGCCGCCCAGGCCGCGCTGGCGCTGTGCCGGCTCGAGGCCGCCCTCGGGCGCGACGGCCACCGCCCGGTCGACCTGGTCCGGCTGCGGGTGCTCGTGCCGGAGCCGGACCTCGTCGGCGACGTCGCGGAGGTGCTCACCGAGCGGCTGGAGGAGATCGGGGCCCGCGCCGACCTCGAGGTCGTCGAGGTGCCGGCGCTGGCGCTGCCGGGCCAGCTGGTCGCGCTCGAGCCCGTCGTACGCCGCCCCGGCCGGCTGCTCGTCGTGGTCGCCCATCCCGACGACGAGGCCTTCGGCTGCGGCTCGGTGATCGCCCACGCCACGGCCCACGGGCTGCGCAGCACCGTCGTGTGCGCAACCCGCGGCGAGCTCGGCGAGCCGGCCCCCGGCTCCGGGCTCACCCGCGAGGAGCTGCCCGCGGTCCGCGAGCGCGAGCTGCGCTCGGCCTGCGCGCTGCTCGGGGCGGAGCGCGTCGAGCTGCTCGGCTACCGCGACTCCGGCGTGTCCGGCGCCCCGGTGCCCGGGTCGCTGGCCGCCGCCGACCCCACCGAGCTGCGCGACCGGGTGGCCACGATCGTCGACGAGGTGCGCCCCGACGTGGTGGTCACCCTCGACGCGGGCGACGGGCACCGCGACCACGCAGCAGTCCGGGACGCGACCCTCGCGGCGCTCGACGTGGTCGAGCACCGGCCCGCCGCGACGTACCTGCACTGCCTGGTGCGGTCGGTGATGGCGGCGTTCACCGGCGACCCGACCCTCGGCACCCCCGACGAGGACGTGACCGCGCTCGTCGACGTCGCCGACGTGCTGGACCTGCGCTGGCGCGCGATCCGGGCCCACGCCTCGCAGGTGCCGCCGTACGACGCGATGGACGAGCCGCTCCAGCACGCGTTCCTCGCGGTCGACCGGCTCCGCCGCGTCGACCCTCCCTGGCCCGGCGGCCCCGTGGCCGATACCTGGCTGCCGCGCCCTCCCGAGGCGCTTCGGCCGTCGGGGCCGCCGCCCCCCTCCCAGACCCCTCCCGGGCCGCCGGACCGGCGTCCCCACACCACCGAAGGAAGCACCATGACCCTGACCTCCTCCCCGACCACCTCGCCGGGGTCCGCCCCTGGCTCCGCTCAGTCGCTGCGCGGCCTCTGCGGCGGCCGGGTCCACCTGCCCGGCGACCCGGCGTACGACCAGGTGCGGCAGCCGTGGAACCTCGCGGTCGACCAGCGCCCCGCCGCCGTCGCGCTCCCCCACACCGTCGACGAGGTCGTCGAGGTGGTGCGCGCCGCCGCGGCCGCCGGGCTGCGGGTGGCGCCGCAGAGCACCGGCCACGGTGCCGGGCCGCTCGCCGGCGCCGACCTCTCCGACGTGGTGCTGCTGCGCCTCTCCGGGCTCACCGGCGTCGAGGTCGACGCGGCGGCAGGCACCGCCCGCGTCGTCGGCGGCACCGAGTGGCAGGACGTCGTCGCCGCGGCCGCGCCGCACGGCTACACCGCCCTGCACGGCAGCGCCCCCGACGTCGCGGTCGCGGGCTACGCCCTCAACGGCGGCATGTCCTTCTACGGCCGCGCCCACGGCCTCGCGGTGAACTCCGTGCGTGCGGTCGAGGTCGTGACCGCCGAGGGCGTGCTGCTGCGCGCCGACGCCCACCAGCACGCCGACCTGTTCTGGGCGGTCCGCGGGGGCGCCGGCAACCTGGGCGTCGTCGTCGCGCTCGAGATCGACCTGCTGCCGCTCCCCGACGTGTACGCCGGGATGCTGCTGTGGGACCGGAAGCACGCCCTGGCCGTGACCCGGACCTGGGCCGCCTGGACCCGCGACCTGCCGGAGTCGGTGACGACGTCGCTGCGGGTGATGAGCTTCCCGCCGCTGCCCGAGCTGCCGCCGTTCCTCAGCGGCCGGCAGCTGGTCGTCATCGACGGCGCCGTGCTCGAGGACGACGAGCGGGCGGCCGAGCTGCTCGCGCCGCTGCGGGCGCTCGAGCCGGAGATGGACACGTTCGGCCGCGGGCCCGTCACCGACGTGCTCGCCATGCACATGGACCCGCCGGCGCCCACCCCGGCTGCCTCGGACCACGCGCTCCTGGCCGAGGTGACCGGTGAGACCGTCGAGACGCTGCTGGCCCACGTCGGCCACGGGACCGCCTCGCCGCTGCTCTTCGCCGAGCTCCGCCACCTCGGCGGCGCGTTCGCCCGCCGGGCGGAGCACGGCGGCGCGCTCTCGGCGCTCTCGGGCGAGTACGCGCTGTACGCCATCGGCGTGGCCCCCACCCCCGAGGTGGGCGCCGTCGTGCAGGAGGCGGCCGCCGACCTGGTCCGGGCGCTGGCGCCGTGGTCGGTGCCGGCCTTCGCTCCGACGTTCACCGACAACCCCGTCGACGCGAGCAGCTTCTTCGACGGCGAGGACTGGGCGCGGCTGGCGCACCTGCGGGCGGCGTACGACCCGCACCGCCGGATGGTCGCCAACCACCGCCTCTGACGACCTGCCACCAGTTGCCCGCCGGAGCACCGCGAGCTGCCACCAGTTGCCCGCCGGAGCACCGCGAGCTGCCACCAGTTCACCGCTGACCCGCCCGAACTATCGGGCGGGTCAGCGGCTTTGTGGGGTCAGGTGACGTCGACGAGGGCGGAGGTCACGAGCACGACGTCCTGGCCGTACTCCGCTTCGCACCACGCCTGCAGCGAGCCGTCGTCGTAGGTGACGTCGACGAAGACGTGGCCGTCCATGCTGTAGGCGCCCTGGGCGCCGGCGAGGCCGCCGCCGACCTCCTCGGCGATCGCGGCCAGCTCCTTCTCGGACAGGTCGACGGCCGGGTCGGGTGTGGGCTCGGGCTCCGGAACCATCGCGTCGTACAGCGCGGCCGGGACGGCGTCCTCGAGCGTGAACGCCTCGCCGTCCCAGCGGCCGGTGACGTGGAAGTCGCCCCAGCGGATGTCGCCCTGCCGCTCGAACATGCCGTCGCGCTCGGACCACGTCCAGCCGAGGATCGGCGGCCCGCCGCACTGCGGCGGCCACGACTCGGCGACCGCGCCGAGGCACAGCTCGGGGCGGCCGGTGTCCATGACCGTGGCCGTCATCCGGGTGGCGACCAGGCCGTCGGCGGCGGGTACGTCGGCGGGCATCGGCGAGCCCGCCGGGCCGCCGCCGGACGAGCTGTCGTCCGACGAGCCGGGGTCGATCGCGGTGGTCGGCCCGTCGTCACCGCCGCACGCGGCGAGGGTGAGCGGGGCGAGCAGGGCCAGCACGGCCAGGGTGGTCCTCATGCCCATGGGACGAGGGGGGCCCGGGTTCGGTTCCCGGTCGGGCCGAACGCGATAGTTCGTGACGTTCGGGTCGCCCGGAGACCCGGAACGCGACCCGAACGTCACGAACTATCCGCAGCGATCAGGGCAGGCGGTCGACCAGCTCGCGGACCTCGGCGCGGGCGCCGGTGTAGAACGGCACCTCCTCGCGCACGTGGCGGCGCGCCTTCGACGCCCGCAGGTGCCGCATCAGGTCGACGATCCGGTGGAGCTCGTCGGCCTCGAACGCCAGCATCCACTCGTAGTCGCCGAGGGCGAAGCTGGCGACGGTGTTGGCGCGGACGTCGGGGTAGCCGCGGGCCATCTGGCCGTGCTCGGCGAGCATCTCGCGCCGCTCGGCGTCCTCGAGGAGGTACCACTCGTAGGACCGGACGAACGGGTAGACGCAGATGTGCTTGCGGGGCTCCTCGTCGGCGAGGAACGCCGGGATGTGGCTCTTGTTGAACTCCGCGGGGCGGTGCAGCGCCATCTGCGACCAGACGGGCTCGAAGCGGCGGCCGAACGCCGTGCGGCGGAACCGGTGGTAGGCCTGCTGCAGCTGCTCGGAGTCGGCGGCGTGCCACCAGACCATCAGGTCGGCGTCGGCGCGCAGCCCGCTCACGTCGTACAGGCCGCGGACGACGACGTCGGCCTCGGCCAGGTCGGCCAGGAGCTTCTCGACCTCGTCGGCCTCGGCGGCACGGTCGGTGTCGCCGAGCGGCTCGGCCAGGCGGAAGACCGACCACATCGTGTAGCGGATGGTGTCGTTCAGCTCGCGGATCCGGGCGGCGTTGCTCATGCCCCTATTCTGCCGGGCGCAGCGAAGCCGCGGCCCGGCGGGCCGACGCGATCACGGCCGGGATGCCGACGCCGTCGTACGCCGCCCCGCAGACGGCCAGCCCGGGCACCTCCGCGACGGCGTCGCGCACCTTGGTGACGAGGTCGAGGTGGCCGACGGCGTACTGCGGCAGCCCGCCGCCCCAGCGCTGCACGTGGCTGTCGACGGGAGGGGCGGTGAGGCCGGCCGCGTCGGCGAGGTCGGCCAGGGAGGCCGCGACGAGCTCCTGGTCCGGCACCTGGAGCGCCTGCTCCTCGCGGTGCCGGCCGAGGGAGGTGCGCAGCAGGAGCAGGTCCTCGCCGTCGAGCGCGCCCACGCCGGCCGCCCGCACCCAGTCCCACTTGGCGAAGGAGAAGGTGCTGGCCTTGATCCGGCGGCCCTCGACGGGCGGGACGAGGAAACCCGAGGAGTCGGCCAGGTGCGCCGGCACGTCGGCGGCGCGGAAGGCCAGGGTGACGACCGCCATCGAGGCGTGCTCGACGGTCGCCAGCGCGTCGGCGGCGGCCGGGGCGACACCCTTGAGCAGCCGTGCCGCCGGGGCGGCGGGCACCGCGAGCACGACCTCGTCGACCTCGAGGCACTCCTCGTCGCGGGTGGGGCCGAGGACGAGGCTGAACCCCCCGCCAGTGCTCGCGTCGACACGGTCGAGCGCCCGGACGGTCGCGCCGGTGCGGACCCGGAACCGGCCGGTGGCGGCGAGCGCCTCCGGCAGCCGGCCCATCCCGCCGGCCAGCCCGCCGAACACGGGGCCGTGGACGACCGGCAGCGCGGCCGCCGCCTCCAGCAGGGAGCCGCGCTCCAGCAGCGCGACCAGCTGCGGCACGGTCGCGCGGGCCGACAGCAGCCGCGCGTGACCGGCGTACACGCCGCCGAGCAGGGGCTCCACGAGCCGGTCGACGACCTCGTCACCGAGGCGCCGCGCGACCAGCTCGCCCACGGAGACGTCGCGGTGGAGAACCGTGGGCGGCAGGTCCGGCTCGGCGCGCACCCGCGCCAAGCCCCGCTCGGAGAGCACGCCCGACGCCTCCAGCGCGGCCAGGTCGAGCGGCACCCCCATCAGCGAGCGCGGCAGCGGCCGCAGCGCGCCGCCGGTCCACAGCCGCGACGCCGCGCCGGTCGGGTGGACGACCTCGAGGCCGAGCTCGGCCGCCAGCTCGGCACCCTCGGGGCGGCGGTGCAGCATCGCCTCCGCGCCCACGTCGACGGTGACGCCGCCGACCTCGGCGCGCAGCAGCTTGCCGCCCAGCCGGGGCGAGGCCTCGAGCAGGACCACGTCGCGACCCGGGTCGGCGCCCAGGAGGTACGCCGCGGTGAGTCCGCCGATGCCGCCCCCGACGACGGCCACGCGGGTCGGGGTCGGGGACATGCCGCCCAGCGTAGGGTGCGGCCGTGGACACCGACTCGAGCGCCGCACGCATCGCCGTCCTGATCGACGCCGACAACGTCTCGTCGGCGTACGCCGAGGCGATCCTGGACGAGATCGCGTCGTACGGCACCCCCACGATCAAGCGCGCCTACGGCGACTTCTCCTCGTCGCGGCTCCAGAAGTGGACCCGGGAGCTCAACGCCCGCGCGATCCGCGCGATGCATCAGAACGCCTTCACGACGGGCAAGAACTCCACCGATCTCGCCCTGGTCATCGACGCGATGGACCTGCTGTACGCCAACAACGTCGACGCGTTCGCGATCGTCAGCAGCGACAGCGACTTCACCGGGCTGGTGCACCGGCTGCGCGAGGGCGGCAAAACCGTCTACGGGCTGGGCCGCAAGAACACCGTCGATGCGCTGCAGAACGCGTGCGACAAGTTCATCCAGCTCGAGGTGCTCGGGGCCGAGGGCAACGGGGACGACAGCAACGGCGACGAGGTCCCCGAGACCCCCGAGACGCGGGACGGCGAGGGCGGTGCGGCCGCGGAGACGCCGCCGCCCCCGAAGATCAACCTGCAGAGCGCGCTGACCAAAGCGGTGAACGCCACCAGCGACGACCACGGCTGGGCCCGGCTGTCCGGCGTCGGCGACCACCTGGCGCGCAGCCACCCGTCGTTCGACCCACGGACATTCGGGCACTCCAAGCTGAGCAGCCTGGTCCGCGAGCAGCCCTACCTCCAGACCCGCTCCGAGGGAGCCGGCATGCAAGTCGCCCTCAAGGGCAAGGCCTCGACGGGCTCGGGCACTGCGAGGAAGGCGGCGGCCGGGAAGTCCCCGACCAAGAAGGCCACGGCGAAGAAGACCGCCGCGAAGAAGGACTGACCCCTCCCCTCGCGCGGGAAGGGAGGGGGCGGCCGAGTCCCCCGAGCCCGGCCGCCCCCGGCTCAGGCGGCCCGCCCGGCTCCCCCGCGGGCTCCGGCCGTCGCGCGCGGCAGCGACGGGACGGCGGTGCCGCGCGGGGCGTCGAGGTCGCGGCCCCGCGTCTCGGGCAGGAACCGCGCCGACAGCAGGCTCAGCGACGCCACCGCCACGTGGTAGCCGGCGACCCACCACAGGGTCCCGCTCCCCATCACGACCAGGGCGGCGGCGACGAGCGGCGTGATGCCGGACGCGACGATGCCGGAGACCTGGTAGAGGGCACTGAGCGCCGTGTAGCGGTAGCGGGTGTCGAACAGCTCGGCCCAGAAGGCCGCCAGCGGGCCGTAGACCACGCCCTGCACGACACCGAGCCCGAGGACCATGGCCCAGAACACGCCGGCCTGCGTCCCGCTCTGCACCAGCGCTGCGAGCGGGAAGGCCAGCAGCGCCGCGGCCCAGGTACCCGCCCGGAACACCCGCTTGCGACCGATGCGGTCCGAGACAGCCCCGGCAACCGGCACGAGGACCACACCGAGCGCCGCGCCCACGAGGATCCCGTCCAGCGCCCACTGCCGCGGCAGCCCGAGGTCGCCGGCGGTGTAGGCGAGCAGGTAGACCGCGAACAGGTTGAAGTTGAACCCCTCGATGAGCCGGGTGCCCATGCCGAGCAGGAGCCGGCCCGGTTGCTCGCGCAGCAGGTCGCGCACCGGCAGGGTGCTGATCTCCTGCTGCTCGCGGATCCGCGCGAACGCCGGCGTCTCCAGCACGCTGAGCCGGATCCAGGCCCCGATCGCCAGCAGCGCGAGGCTGGCCACGAAGCAGGCGCGCCAGCCCCAGGCGAGGAACGCCTCGTCGGGGAGCTGGCCGGCCAGCGAGAACGCGCCGGCGGCCAGCAGCAGCCCGGCGGGCACGCCGACGTGCGCGAAGCTCCCGAAGAAGCCGCGCCGCGACCCGGGCGCGTACTCCACCGCCAGCAGCACGGCTCCGCCGTACTCGCCGCCGACCGCGATGCCCTGCAGGACTCGCAGCAGCACCAGCGCGACCGGGGCCCACACCCCTATCTGGTCGTACGTCGGCAGCAGCCCGATCGCGGCGGTGGCCAGCCCCATCATGACGAGGGTCAGCAGCAGCATCGTCTTGCGGCCGACCCGGTCCCCGAAGTGCCCGAAGACCAGGCCGCCCAGCGGGCGGGCGAGGAAGCCCACGGCGAACGTCCCGAACGCGGCGAACTGGGCCGCCGGACCGTCGAGGCCGGCGAAGAAGAGCTTGTCGAACACCAGGCCGGCCGCGGTGCCGTAGAGGAAGAAGTCGTACCACTCGATCGTCGCGCCCACCGCGGCCGCGGCGGCGACCTTCCGGGGGGTCGGCGCCGGCTCGTCGTCCTCCGCGGCGGTCCCGGGGGGC
Source organism: Nocardioides sp. GCM10027114 (assembly GCF_042659625.1). Classification (NCBI taxonomy): domain Bacteria; kingdom Bacillati; phylum Actinomycetota; class Actinomycetes; order Propionibacteriales; family Nocardioidaceae; genus Nocardioides; species Nocardioides sp. GCM10027114. The sequence goes on along the minus strand of NZ_JBHSSS010000025.1, from coordinate 134,061 downwards.
CCGGGAGCCCCGGGAGCCCCGGGGGATCCGGTCGACAGGGTCACCGGGCGCCGCCCGTCAGGGCGTCGCGCAGGCGGGCGAAGGCGCTGCGGTGGAAGACCAGCGGCGAACCCGCACCCTCGTGCCAGTCGACGAGCCGGAGCAGCACGATGGTGTGGTCGCCCGCCGGGAGCTCCTCGTGGACCACGCACTCGAAGGTGGTCACGGCGTCCGGCAGCAGCACGGCGCCGCCCGCGGCGTCGGCGACGTCGAGCCCCTCGAACCTCTGCGCAGCCGGTCCGGCCAGCCGCCGGCAGGCCGCGCCGTGGTGGTCGGCGAGCACGCTCAGGCCCAGCCGCTCCGAGCGCCGCAGCAGCGGCCACGTCGACGAGCCGTTGGCGACCGAGAAGGAGACGAGGGGCGGGTCGAGGCTGACCGACGTGAACGAGCTGGCGGCCATGCCGGTCAGCGCGCCGTCGACGCGGGCGGCGACGGCGACGACGCCTGAGGGGAAGGCGCCGAAGGCGTGGCGCAGCTGGGCGGGGTCGAGGGCGGTGATGGTCATGCGGGTGCTCCTGTCGTGTGGAGGGTGAGCAGGGTGACGAGGGGTCGGGCCCGGTCCAGCCAGTCGGCCCAGGCGGCGGGGTCGTCGTGCTGCCGGTCGAGCACGTAGAGCGCCGGCGCGGGTACGGCTGCGCCGAGCTCGACGAGCACCGGGCGCAGGCAGAGCTCGGGGGCGAGCGCGTGGCCCGGGTGGCCGCCGAGCATCAGCGGCACGGCCACCACGCCGCGCAGGCCGCCCGGTGGGACCCGGTCGAGGAACAGCTTGAGCAGGCCGGTGTAGCTCGCCTTGTACGTCGGGCTCGCGACCACGACGAGGTCCGACGCGCAGACCTCCTCGACCATCTGGTCGGCGGCCGCGTCACGGTGGTCGAGCAGCGACGGACCCCAGTCGGCGAGGTCGACGACGACGCCGGCCGGCTCGCCGGCGAGGTCCGCGGCCACCTGCTCCGCGGTGGCCCGGGTGCGGCTGCCGGGTGAGGGATTGCCCACGACGACGGCGACCCGCGGCCGTCGCGCCGAGAGGCCCGTCGTACGCCGGCCCGGCTGCCGGCCCTGCTGTCCGGTCGTCACGGCGGTCACGACGCGGTCTCCCGCAGCACGCCGGCACCGGGGAGGGCCGGCGCGCCGAACGGGACGGAGGCCCGGCCCGTCGCCGGCGGGGACGGGTGGCGCCACAGCCCGCGGCGGGCCAGCAGCGGCAGCACCCCCTCGCCGAAGTGGTAGGCGCCCTCGAGGTGCGGGTATGCCGACAGCACGAACTCCTCGATGCCCGCGGCGGCGTACTCCTCGATCCGGTCGGCCACCTCCTCGTGGCTGCCGACCAGGGCGGTGCCGGCGCCGCCGCGGACCAGCCCGATGCCGGCCCAGACGTTGGGGTGGACGACCAGGTCGTCGCGCGAGCCGCCGTGCAGGTCGAGCATCCGCCGCTGGCCCTCGGACTCGCTGCGACGCAGTCCCGCCTGCATGCTCCGGAGGGTTGCGTCGTCCACGCCGACCAGCAGCCGGTCCGCCTCGGCCCACGCCTCCGCCGCGGTGTCGCGGGTGATGGTGTGCATCCGGATGCCGAAGCGCACCCGGCGGCCCTGCTCCTCGGCGAGGCGTCGGACCCACGCCACCTTCTCCGCCACCGCGGCGGGGGGCTCTCCCCATGTCAGGTAGACGTCGACGTGGCGGGCGGCCACCTGGCCGGCGGCGGGCGAGGAGCCGCCGAAGTACAGCTCCGGGACCGGGGAGGGGAGCTGCTGCAGCTCGGCCCCCTCTACGCGGAGGTGCGTCCCGTGGTGGTCCACCCGCTCGCCCGCCCAGAGCCGGGAGACGACCGACAGGAACTCGTCGCAGCGGGCGTAGCGGGCATCCTTGTCGAGGAAGTCGCCGTAGGCCCGCTGCTCGTGGCTCTCGCCGCCGGTGACGACGTTGAGCAGCAACCGACCGCCGGTGAGGTTCTGGAAGGTGGCGGCCATCTGGGCGGCCAGGGTCGGCGTGACCAGGCCGGGGCGGAAGGCCACCAGGAACTTCAGCCGCTCGGAGACCTGGCTCAGCATGGCGGTGGTCAGCCAGGCGTCCTCGCACCAGGCGCCGGTGGGCGTGAGCGCCGCCTCGAAGCCGAGGTCCTCGGCGGCCCGGGCGACCTGGCCCAGGTAGGAGACGGTCGCGGCGCGCCCGCCGGCGTTGGGGACGACCCCGTGGCCACCCCCGACCACGTCACGTCCGTCGCCGCCGTTGGTCGGCAGGAACCAGTGGAACTTCAGGGACATGTCTTCCTCTCGTCGGAGCGGGCTGGGCGTCACAGCTGGCCGTGGCCGGGCGGCAGCGTCCCGTCGACCGCGTGGCGGCCGAGGTGCTGGACCTTCCAGGCCGTGGGGTCGTGGAGCGTGTGGGTGCGCGCGTTGCGCCAGTGCCGGTCGAGGTTGAGCGCCGCCAGGGCGGACCGCGTCCCGCACACCTCGAAGAGCCGGCTCGAGACGTCCACGGCCGCCCGGGCCGTCGCGGCCCTCGCCGCCGCCACCGCCAGCGAGGCGGCGCCGGCGGAGGCGGCGGTCAGGCCGGCGTCGGCGCGGTCGACCGCACGGGCGCCCTCGGCCAGCAACGCCTCGGCACCCCGCACCTGCAGGTCCATCTCGCCGAGGGCCTGCACGACGAGCGGGTCCTCGGCGGCCCGCTCGACTCCGGCGTCGGGGTAGGGCCGGCTCCGCATCGCGACGAACTCGCCGGCGGCGTCGAGCGCCGCCCGGGCGATGCCGGCGTCGATGGCGGCGTGCAGCACCTGCGCGAACGCGCCGTACGTCTGGGGCGCGTCCCAGCTCATGGCGGGCATGACCCGCTCCTCGGGGACGGCGACGTCCTCCAGCAGGACGGTGCCGCTGCCGGTCGTGCGCTGGCCGAGGCCGTCCCAGTCGTCGAGCACGGTGACGCCGTCGGCGTCCCGGTGGACCCAGGCGACGTGGAGGGGGCCGTCGACGCCGAGGTGGGCCATCACCGGGATCCAGTCGGCGAGCAGGGCACCGGTGCAGTACCCCTTCTCGCCCTGCAGCCGCCAGCCGCCCGAGCCGCCCGAGCCGCCCGGGTGCAGCGTGGTGGCGTGGTCGCGCACGTGTCGGCTCCTGGTCTCCGACTGGGCGTTGCCGAAGCGGCGGCCGCGGAGGACCTCGCGGAAGAAGAACGCCTGCTGCTGATCGCTGCCGCGGTGGCGCAGCGCGTTGACGTAGACGAAGTGGCTGTGGGGGATCTGCGCGACGTTCGGGTCGCCGGCGGCGAGGACCCGGAAGACCTCGGCGACGGTGGCGACCGGCAGGTCGGCCCCGCCGTGGGCGCGGGGCACGGTGATCGCGAGCAGGCCGCTGCGGGTCACCTCGTCCACCTCGCGCACCGGAAGCACCCGGTGCGCGTCGCGCTCGGCGGCACCCAGGGCGTGCTCGGCCGCGAGCCGGCCCGCGGCCGCCACGGCACGGTCCGGGTCGAGGACCGGCACCTCGGTCGTGGCGTCGGTCGTGGCGTCGGTCGTGGTGCCGGTCGTGGTGCCGGTCGTGGTGCCGGTCGCGGCGAGGGCGGTGGTCGCGGGGGTGGGCATCGGGCTCCTCGGGGTCGGGACGTCCGGTGGGACCGGTCCCGTCGAATGCGGGTAACTGGCTATTCCTGATCAGACTTGTCGACTTTGAGGCCGGACTCAAGCCAGGACCCGCCGTACGCCGACCGGTTCCGCCGTACGGCCGTCAGGCAGGACCGATCACCGACCGGTCACCCGACCACCGGCCGGTCACCGACCGGTCACCGCCCGGTCACCCGACCACCGGCCGGATGACCGGGCACGGCCCCCACCGACGGCGCCTCGCGGCGGGTCCGCCCCACCGCCCAGTCCCGCGGCGGCGCCGCGTGGTTGACGCGGTGGTCCCCCACCACGCGGGCCTTGAGCTGGACGGGGTTGTGCGAGGCGACGGTGCGCGCGTTGCGCCAGTGCCGGTCGAGGCAGAGCGCCCGCGAGGTGGCCGACGCGCCGAGCGGGTCGAGGAACCGCGAGGTGACGTCGAGGACGAGCCGGGTGACCACGACCTGGGCCGCGGCACACTCGACCTCGGCCAGCTCCAGCCAGTCCGCCCGCACCCGGTCGACCGCCCGGGACGCCTGCTGCACGGCGGCGGCCACCCGCAGCGTCGCCGCCTCCGCGGCGAAGACGGCCGCGGAGAGCTCGCCCACGTGAGCCAGCGCCTGCGCGTCGTCGCGCACCCGGGCGGCGTTGCCGTGCGAGAAGTGCCGGTCGCGGGTGCGCAGCTGCTGCACGAGGTCGCCGACGGCCCGGCGACCGATCCCGACCAGCGTCGCGAGCAGGTTCAGCTGGAAGAACGTGCTCTGGTAGTCGAACCGTTCGGAGTGCCGCACCACGTGGCCGGCCCGCACCGGGACGTCGCGGAAGGTCACCGTGCCGGTGGCCGTGCCGCGCTGGCCGAAGCCGTCCCAGTCGTCGACCACGGACACGCCGTCGAGGCGCAGGTCGACGAGCACCACGACGTCCTCGTGGGAGCCGTCGGGCAGCACCCTGACGGCCCGGACGTCGGCCCACTCGGCGTACGCGCACCCGGTGGTGTAGTTCTTCACGCCGCGCAGCAGCAGGTCACCGGGAGCCGGTCCCGGCACCACCTCGGTGGCCATCCGGCCGAGCTCGGTGCCCGGCGGCTCAGCCCACGCGTTGCCGGCCGTCTGGCCGGCGACGAACCGTTCGAACCACCGCTGCTGGTCCTCGCCCCGGGCGTGGCGCCACAGCAGGTCCTCCACGACGGCGAAGTGGCCCCGCAGCGCCTGTGTCAGGTTGGGGTCCGCCTCCGCCAGCGCGACCCACAGCCGCACCAGGTCGACGATCCCCAGCCCGCGACCGCCGTACGCTCCCGGCAGCCGCGCGGCGCCCAGGCCGAGCTCCTTCAGCCGGCGCATCGCCCCGCCGGGCGGCACCCCGTCGCGCTCGCGCTGGGGTGCGCCGGCGGCGATGTCGGCCAGAACGGGCGCGAGGTCGGCCATCAGCTCGCCGAACGGGGTGCCGGCGTCTGCTGCGTCCTGCCGCGAGGACACGAGGGTCATGGGTGCTCTCCTGAGTCGAGTTGCTGTTTCTCTAGCAACTTAATAGTTTTTAGAGCGCAGCCCCACGACCCGGCCCCGCCGTGACGGCAGGTTTCCCCTGCAGGGGCTCACAGCAACGGCTGCCAAGGTCGACCACCCGGGGGAAGAGGCTCACATGCGCACCGAACAGCTCGAGTACGTCGTCGCGGTCATGCAGCTCGGCTCGCTGCGCCGCGCGAGCGAACGGCTCCACCTCTCGATGCCCGCGCTAAGCGAGGCGGTGAGCAAGCTCGAGCGGGAGCTCGGCGTGCCCCTGCTCGACCGCCGCCGCTCCGGGGCCCGTCCGAGCCGCCAGGGCCAGGAGCTCATGCCGCACGTCGTCGAGGTCCTCGAGGCCGTCGACCGGCTGCGGCAGGCGGCCGGCGACCACAGCCGCGCCGCCCGCCTCATCCGCGTCGGCACCGTGAACGCCGCCACCTCGACGCTGCTGGTGCCCGCGGTGTCCGCCTTCCAGGGCTCCTCCCCCGGCGCGAGCGTGGAGGTGGTGCACGTGCAGCAGGCCGAGATCGACCTCGGCCTCGGGGACGGCTCCCTGGACCTCGGCCTCGTCACGGTGCTGGGCGCCGACGAGCCGCCGCTCGGCCTGGTCGACTCCACGCTCGCCCACGGCCGACCGGTCGTGGTGCTCCCGGCGGAGCACCCGCTGGCCGCGCAGGACGAGGTGACCGTCGACCAGCTGCGTCGCGAGCAGTTCGTGATGATGCGGCCCGGCTACCTGATGCACGACCTGGCCCAGCGGGTCTTCGGGAGCCGGTTGCCCGCGACCTGTCACAGCACGGACGGCGCGGAGATGGGCAAGGTGATGGTGGCCGAAGGGCTGGGCGTGACCCTGCTGCCGACGTTCAGCATCACCGGCGACCCGTGGGAGTCGGCCGGGCTGATCACCCACCGACCACTGGCCGAGGACCCCTCGTCGCTCCGGCCCAGCGTGATCCGGCTGGTGCTGCGGCACCGGCAGCCCGACCGGCTCTCCGCGCAGGCGGGCGAGCTGCGGGGACGGCTGCTCGCCCGGGCGCGCGAGCTCAAGGGACGGGTGGGTCCGCGGACCGCCTGAGCCGGGCGGCGTACCGCACGGCGGCCGGAACCGTCCTGGCGGCCTCGTCGCGCGTCCCGGGAGCCACACCGGCCCCAGCGCTCGGGCACTCCCGGCGCTTCTCGGGCACTCCGGTGGCCGAGAAGCGGAGCGATCCCCGGATATCCGGGGATCGCTACGTCCCCGTCAGCGCGGGTAGGACTGGACGAACTCGGTCAGCCGCTTGAGCTGGTCGGGGTCGGTGCTGGGGATGACGCCGTGGCCGAGGTTGAAGATGTGGCCGCGGGCGGCCTTGCCGGCCTCGATGACCTCGGCGGCGCGGGCGGTCATCACCTCGGCGGGCGCGAAGACCAGGGTCGGGTCGAGGTTGCCCTGCACCGCCCGGTCGCCGACCTGCGGGATCGCGGAGGCGAGCGGGGTGCGCCAGTCGACGCCGACCACGTCGGCGCCGGCCTCGCCCATGAGCGGGAGCAGGTTGGAGGTGCCGACGCCGAAGTGGATGCGCGGCACGCCGAGCGTCCCGGCCCGCTCGAGCACGGCGGCTGAGTACGGCATCACGAGCTCGCGGTAGTCCTGCGGGGTGAGCGCGCCGGCCCACGAGTCGAAGAGCTGCACGGCCGAGGCACCGGCGGCGACCTGCACCTCGAGGTACGCCGCGGCGATGCCGGCGATCTTGCGCATCAGCGCGTCCCACACGTCGGGGGCGCCGAACATCATCGCCTTGGTGCGGGCGTGCTCCTTGGACGGCCCGCCCTCGACGAGGTACGACGCCACGGTGAACGGCGCGCCCGCGAAGCCGATCAGCGGGGTTCCGCCGAGCTCGCCGACCAGGCCGCGCACCGCCTCGGTGATGTAGGAGACGTGCTCCGGGGTCAGGTCCGGGATCGCCTCGACGTCGGCGAGGGTGCGCACCGGGTCGGCGACGACGGGGCCGACGCCGGGCTTGATGTCGAGATCGACGCCGACCGCCTTGAGCGGCAGCACGATGTCGGAGAAGAAGATCGCTGCGTCGACGCCGTACCGGCGCACCGGCTGCATCGTGATCTCGACGACCATCTCGGGGTCCATGCAGGCGTCGAGCATCGCGACGCCCTCGCGGATCGCGAGGTACTCCGGCAGCGACCGGCCCGCCTGGCGCATGAACCACACCGGGGTGTGCGGCACCGACTCCCCGCGCGCGGCCCGGAGGAACGCGCTCTCCGCGAGCCCCGGGTGCGGCCCGGAGTGCTGCTGGAGGTTCTGCTGGGACTGCTGTGACTGCTGTGCTGTGCTGTCGGCGCCGGGCGCGGTCGTCATGTGACGAAGCCTCGCAGGTCGCCCGGCGTGTTCGCACATCCGTGCGTGGCCCCGCGACCTACTGTTGAGGCATGGTCGTCCGTCAGGAGACGCACCCCGGGACGGGTGCGGGCGCGACGCCGCCCGAGTTCCGGGCCGCGGTCGAGAGCATGCAGGCGGCTCGGCTGCGCCCCGAGATCTTCTGCGAGGAGATGCCGGCGCCGCAGCGGATCGCGCCGTACGCCGCCGCCCTGTCGGCCGACGTGACCGTCGACGAGACCGACGTCGGCACCGGCCGGATCATCCTGCTGCACGACCCTGCCGGCAACGAGGCCTGGGACGGCACGTTCCGCTGCGTCGCCTACGTCCGCGCCGAGGTCGACCTCGACCTCATCAGCGACCCGCTGCTGGCCGGCGTCGGCTGGTCGTGGCTGACCGAGGCGCTCGACGGCCACGGTGCCGCGTACGCCGCCGCCTCCGGCACCGTCACCCGGGTCGCCACCGAGAGCTTCGGCGGCATGGCCGACGAGGGCGGCACCGCCCAGGTCGAGATCCGTGCGTCCTGGACACCGCGTCCCCGCCCGGACGCCGCCGCCGGCACCCCGCTCGACGTCGCGCCGCACGTCGAGGCGTGGGGGGAGCTGCTCTGCACCGCCGTCGGGCTGCCGCCGGTCCCCGAGGGCGTCACCGCGATGCCGAGCCGGCGCGGCCAGCGCGGCTCGGGGCGATGAGGGCCGTGGCACCGAGCGGGGCCGACGCGTCCGACCCGGACCCCGAGCTGGTGGTTCCCGCGGCGGACAGCCCCGCCGAGGCTCCCGACGAGACCCCCGACAAGGCGGCCCCCGAGCCGCCGCTGCTCGCGCTGCGCGACGGCCTGCCGAGGGTGGTGGCGGACGAGGCCGGGCTGCGCGCCGTCTGCGACGCCGTCGCCGCCGGCACCGGACCGATCGCCATCGACGCCGAGCGGGCCTCGGGCTACCGCTACTCCTCCCGCGCCTACCTCGTGCAGCTGCGCCGCGAGGGCGCCGGGCTGTTCCTGATCGACCCGATCGGGTTCGACGACCTCGCGCCGCTCCAGGAGGCGATCGGCGACGAGGAGTGGATCCTCCACGCGGCCAGCCAGGACCTGCCGTGCCTCGCCGAGCTCGGCCTGCGCCCGGCCGCGCTGTTCGACACCGAGCTCGCCGGCCGGCTGCTGGGCTACCCGCGCGTGGGCCTCGCCACCCTGGTCGGCACCCTCCTCGGCTCCCACCTCGCCAAGGAGCACTCCGCGGTCGACTGGTCGACCCGGCCGCTGCCGGAGCCGTGGCTCGAGTACGCCGCCCTCGACGTCGAGGTGCTCGTCGAGCTGCGCGACGCGCTCGAGGCCGAGCTCGAGGCCGCCGGCAAGACCGAGTGGGCCCGCCAGGAGTTCGACTACGCCCGCACCTTCGAGCCCGCTCCTCGGGTCGACGCCTGGCGCCGCACGTCCGGGATGCACCGCGTCCGCGGCCGCCGCGGGCTGGCCGCGGTCCGCGAGCTGTGGCTGACCCGCGACGCCATCGCCGAGCGCCGCGACGTGACCCCGGGCCGGATCCTCCCCGACTCCGCGATCGTCGCGGCCGCGCTGGCGATGCCCACCGACCGGTCCGCCCTGCTCGGCACCAAGGGCTTCCACGGCCGTGGCGCGGAGCGCTACGCCAGCCGCTGGCTGGCGGCGCTGACCGCGGCCCGCGAGCTCCCGGAGCGCGACCTGCCCGCCCGTGCGCCGCGCGGTGACGGCCCTCCGGCCCCGCGCGCCTGGGCCGACAAGGACCCGGTCGCGGCTCGCCGGCTGACGCTGGCCCGGGAGGCGATCACCCGGCTGTCGGAGGAGGTCGAGGTCCCGGCCGAGAACCTCCTCACCCCCGACTTCCTGCGTCGTACCCTCTGGTCGCCGCCGCGCAGCCGCGACCCGGAGAAGCTCTCCGAGGGCATCCGCACCCTGCTCACCGGCCACGGCGCCCGGCCCTGGCAGGTCGACCTCACCGCGCCGCTGCTCGTCGAGGCGGTGCTGGCGGCCGACGAGGCGGCTCCCGCCGACACGGACTGACGGCGGCTGCTACTCCGCCGGGCTGGGCGACTCGGTGCCGTCGGCCGCGTCCTCGGGCGCCAGCACGGCGCGGGCCGCCTCGTCGATCTGCTCGGTGATCGCCTCGAGGTCGTCGAGCACCGGCTCGTTGAGCAGCCGCCCGATGCCGGGGCGTACGGCGGCCTCCAGCGCGGGCAGCTCGTCGACGAGCGGCGGCAGCACCATGTCGCGGACGCTGGCGGTGAAGACCTGCGCGTGGCGCGGCATCCGGCCCGGCTGCCAGAAGTCGTCGGAGAGGGCGACCTCCTGGTTGGCCGGCACGAGGTAGCCGGCGCCGACCACGCGCTGCACCGACGGCGTCGACAGCAGGTGGACCAGCAGGTCGGCGGCGGCCGACACGTCCTCGGTCTCGCGGGACAGGCAGAGCCCGGTCACGTCGCCGACCGTCGCGCGGCCCTCGAGGCTGGGCATCGCGATCACGTCGAAGTCGAGGCCCTGGACCATGCGGAGCCGCGGCACGAGGTCGCGGGTGCCGGGCATCATGGCCAGCTTTCCGCGCTCGAACCACTCCAGCGGGGTGCGGCGCTGCAGCATCTTCTGGTCGAGGGTGACCAGCGGGTCGCGCAGCACCGGCAGCGTGGCCTCCAGCGCGTCGCGGGTGGCGCCGTCGGAGAACGCGGTCGCGGTCGGCGCGACCGGGTCGTCGTACAGCTCGCCGCCACCGGTGTAGACGAACGGCGCGATCCCGTCGAGCGTCGGCTCCACGTGGATGCCGCGGGTGTTGCCGCGCGGCCGGCTGGCGAACCCGGCGGCGGCGGTGAACGCCTCGTAGCTCCAGGTGAGCGGCTCCTCGCCACCCGGCACCGGCAGCCCGCGCGCGTCCATGCGCCCGAAGTCGACGAGGTCGGTGTTGTAGAACATCACCGTCGGCGACAGGCCGTAGGGCATGCACTGCAGCCGGTCGGCGGCGCTGAACGCCTCCAGCCCGTCACGGGAGTAGTCGTCGCCGAAGTCGACGCCGCGCTCGTCCAGCAGCGTGTCGACGGGCAGCGTCAGCTGCTCCTCGAGGAGCCAGGCGAGCTCCTGGCGGGAGACCATGAAGACGTCGGGCAGCGAGCCGCTGCGCAGCTGCTGGGCCAGGGCTTCGGCGTCGGGCGCGGTGCGGACCCGCACCTCCACCTCGGGGTCGAGGGCGTCGAAGGTCTCCGCGACCGCCCGGTAGGCACCGAGCTCCTCCTCGGCCCCGAAGGCCCCGAAGGACAGGACGGTCTCCTCGTCGGGAACCGTCGGCTCGGTGGCGGTCGGGCTGGGCGTCGGCTCCGGCTCGGGCTCCGCGTCGGACGTGCAGCCGGTGAGGACCAGCGTCAGCGCGAGCGGAACGGTCAGCAGGGCGGGCACCACGCCGCGGGCCCCCCGGGCACCCTGGCCTCGTGACACGCCTCTTCCCCTCTCACCCGCGATTGCCGGACCGAACCCGGCGTCCTCGCATCCGGGGCTCACACCCTAGCGACCGCGGGCCGCGCGAGGCGCGCCCCGTGAGCCACCTCGCGCGTGGCGTCACCCACGTCGGCCTCGGTTCGGCCGTGTCGTACGCCGTTCCGGGGGCCCGCCGTCCCTAGCCTTGGCAGGGTGACCCGGTCTTCCCTGCCCGCGGTGCCGCCGCGTCCGGCACTCCTGCTCAGCACCCTGCTCGTCGGGGGGCTCCTCAGCGGCCTGCTGGCCGGCTGCGGCTCCGACGCCGGCGCCCGCGACCAGCGCGCCGGCGAGGGCCGGCGCACCAGCCAGTCGCCCACACCCACGCCCTCGCCCACCTCGGCCGCCACCGAGGCCCCGGCCTCGGGGGCGGCGACCCCGCAGGCGACCCCGCGCACCGACGCGGAGAAGAAGGACCGGGACCAGAAGATGGCACCGCCGACGGCGCCCCGGACCCGCACCGACCGGTCGTCCGACCCGGGCGACCACCTGCTCGCGGCCAAGTCCCTGCCCCGGCTGGGCGGTGGCGCCAGCTGGCAGGTCCGGGCCACCGGGCCGGAGCGGACCCGTCCGGTCGGTGCATGCCAGAAGACGCCGCTGGTCGACATCGGCGCCGTCACCGCGGTCCGCCGCGTCTTCGTCGGCCCCGAGGAGAGCGGCATGCGCACCCGCCAGGTGGTGGCCGAGTTCGCCGACGCGAAGTCGGCCTGGCGTGCCCACGAGGTCCTGGCGGCCTGGCGCGACGACTGCGAGCAGCGGCTGCAGCGGCGCTCGGACGTCGGCCCGATGGAGGACGTCGACCTCGAGGTGCGCGCGACCGGTGCGCACTACCGGGCCGTCCTGGGCAGCCGCGACCGTCGCCGGACCACCGGGTTCGGCATCGTCCGGACCGGCCGGTGGCTCTCGATCGTGGAGATCCGGGCGACTCCGTCCGACTATCCCGCCCGCTGGAGTCCGTCGTCGCGGGCGGTGCGCCGGATCGCCGACACCTTCGCCTGACCCGGGCCTGACCCGGGCCTGAGCCGGGCCTGAGTCGGGCCTGAGCCGGGCCTGAGTCGGGCCTGAGTCGGGCCTGACCCGCAGCGCGAACAGGGGTCAGTCGGCGGCGAGCACCTCGTCGGCGGTCGCCTCGCCGGAGCGGACCGCGCCCTCCATGTAGCCGTTCCAGCGGTCGGCGTACTCCGTGCCGGCCCAGTGGACGCGACCGACCGGCTCGCGCAGCGCCTGCCCGTAGCCGGTCCACACGCCGGGCGCGAAGTGGGCGCCGTAGCAGCCGCGGCTGAACTCCTCGGCCGTCCAGTCGCGCTCGTGGTACTCCAGCGGCGCGGCCGCCCGCGGCCCGAAGTTGTGGACCAGCGCCTCGACGAAGGCGGCCCGGCGCTCGGCCGGGGTGCGGGCCGACCACTCCCGCGCTGCGCCGGCCTCCATGAAGCCCATGAGGATGCCGCGGTCGTACCCGGGCGGGGTGTTGTCGAAGACCACCTTGACCGGGTCGCGGTCGGAGCCGACCTGGCCGTTGAGGCCGTCCTCGCGCCAGAACGGCTCGGGGTAGACGGCGTACAGCTTCAGCACGCTGCCCATCGGCAGCTTCTGGGTGAGCTGGTCGCGCCGGGCCGGCAGCAGCGGGTCGTAGTCGATCCGGGCCGCGAGCGCGGGCGGTACGGCGACCACGACGCGGCCGGCGGCGTACGTCGTGCCGTCGCGGGTGATGACGGTGACGCCTCCCCCGGTCCCGTCCTTCTGGCCGATCGACCGCACGGGAGCCCGCAGCACGACGTCCGCGCCCAGGTCGCCGAGGGCCGCGGCGAGCCGCTCGCTGACGAGCACCGACCCGCCCTCGACGCGGTCCTGCTGGGCGCCCTGCTCGGTGCCCATCAGGACGTCCATGTCGGTGCCGGAGGCGGTGTAGAAGAGCGCGTGCAGCAGCGAGACGTCGGCGAGCCCGGCGGCCAGCACCGCCTCGCAGTAGAGCTCGAAGTAGCCCCGCCCCTGCGGCGTGCGCAGGTTGCGCCGCACCCACGTCCGCAGCGTCTGACCGTCGAGCGCCGCGGCGCCGGGGGTGCGCCACGGCTCGCGCAGGTCGACCCGGCGGGCGAGCCGGTGGAAGCGGGTGACGCCCTGGGCCAGGTCGGCGAGGCCGAACGGGTTGAGCCGGGGCACCGCGCCCGGCCTGCCGGACATCCGTCCCGGCCGGCCGCCCATCTCCCACACGACGTCGCCGTCGTTGAAGGTCGGCACGGTCCGCAGGCCGAGCTCGGCGACCAGCTCGTACATCCGGTCCTGGCCGGGGCCCAGCCACTGGCCGCCCAGCTCGATCCACTGGCCGTCGTCGAGCCGGCCGCCCTCGGTGCGGCCGCCGACGCGGTCGCGCGCCTCGAGCACCCGGACCGTGCGGCCCGCCGCGGCGAGGCGGCGGGCGGTGGCCAGGCCGGCGAGTCCCGCCCCCACCACGAGGACGTCGGTCGGGTCCGGCTGGGTCGTGGAGGAGGTCACCCTCGCATCATGCCGTGATCGACCGGACCCGTGCGGCGGCCCCGAGCGGCCGGTCCGGGTCGAGCCCGGCGGCGCGGTCGTACGCCGCCCAGCGGCGCCGCAGCCAGCGCGGCCGGGTGTCCGCCCACGAACCGGGAGCGCGGTCGTGGAGCCGGTCGAGCCAGCGGCCCTCGACCTCGTCGACAGTCCGCAGCGCCGCGACCGTGGCCGGCGGGTCGGCGAGCCAGCGCCGCTGCCGGTCGTCGCGCTCGCGCGCCAGCAGCGACTCGGCCGCCTCCCAGTCGCGCAGGGCGAGCCGGTGCAGCCGCTCGTGCCGCCACCAGCGGGAGCGGTCGTCGGCGGTGTTCGCGACCCCGGCCGTCGGGTAGTCGGCCTGGCCCACCGGCTCGTCGACCCGGAGCGGCACGAACAGCGAGAGGGCGGGGTCGGCGGCGCCCGTGGACCAGTGCCGCCCGCTGACCGGGTCGCTGACCCACGACGAGACGGTCTGGGACGAGGCGAGCAGGCCGCCGCCGTGCATGTTGGGACCGGCCATCGAGCCGGTCAGCCGCGACCACTGCGGGCCGGCGGAGGTGCCGTTGTCGCGCAGCACCGCCATCGCGTCGAGGGCTCCCCCGGCGCGGTCGGCGCGGCGCTGGGTGAGCCGCTGCCGGACTGCGCAGCGGCCGACGCGGCTGCGCAGCCGGTCGCTGAAGCGGGCCGCGAACGGCTCGATGGTGAGGCCGTTCGAGATGCTCCGGGCCCGACCGGTGACCTCCTCCGCGGCCCAGTGCCGACCGGCGGTCTCGAGCACCACGGCGCCGTCGCGGTCCGCGACGAGGAAGCTGTTGTGGTAGCTGAACCGCGGGTGCTCGATGCTGCACGGGCCGGACTGGCCGTGCTCCTCCAGCAGCCCGACGATCACCTCGACGGCGCCCCGCGCGTCGGTCGCCCGCTCCAGCGCCAGCCGGAGCAGGTCCATCCCGAGCAGGCCCGGCTCGCGGCGTACCGGCTCGGTGGTGAAGACCGCCTCGTTGCCGATGGCGACGCCGTGCTCGTTGGCGCCCGTCTCGGCGCCCCACATCCACCAGGGGCGCGAGACGACCGTCGCGTGGGTGCGGGCGACCTGCGGCAGCGAGACGAAGGTGAGGTCGGCGCGGGCCGCGGCGTCGCCCTCGGCCGCCCCGACCGCATGGTCGCGGGCCGGGGTCCACTCCCAGAGCTGCGCCTCGTTGGGGTCGCGGTCGCTGTTCTTGGCCAGCAGCATGCCCGCCGGCGTCGGGAGGACGAAGGTGTCGCACACGGTGCCCGCTCCTCTCTGGTCGACGGAGCGTCAGCCGAGGTCGTGGAACCGGCGGGCCTCGACCAGCACCGCGTCGAACACCTCGCGCGGCAGCGCCGCGCCCTCCCGGCGGATCGACGCCGGGTCGAGCTCGAGGAGCCGGTCGAGGCGGACCTCGCTCGGGCGCCGCTCGCGGTCCCAGGCGCCGGCGCCGACGTCCATCCAGTAGCGGCCGTGGCGGGCCTCGTCGGCGGCGTCGTGGTCGTGGTCCTGGCTGGTGAGCATCAGCCCCAGCCACCGGTCGCCGCGCCGGCCGAGGAGCAGCACCGGGCGGTCCTTGCCCTGGGTCGCGTCGTCCTCGTAGGGCACCCAGCCCCACACGACCTCACCCGGGTCCGGCTGGCCGTCCGCGCGGGGCGCGTAGGAGACGCCGTCGCCGGCGGTCCCGGCGGCGCCGGCGGCCGCGTCGGGCACCGTCCCCACCGGCTGGGTGTGGTGGGTCGGCATCAGGCGGGACAGGGCACGTCGCAGCCGGCTCATGAGGGGAGCCTAACGAGCGGGCGGGACCGCCCGCCGGAGAGAAGCTGAAGTGCGCCGGACCGGGAGCGCCTCACGGCGCGTGGCCGCTCGTAGCGGCTTATTTTGGGACCCGGGGCTGCCGCGGCCCGGCGCACTCGTTCGAGCATAAGGGAGCGCTGGTCGCCCCGTGGAATCTCTCCCCAGCCCGTCCGGCGAGTCGTGCGCAACGTCATACGAAGCGGTGCCTATAGCGACCGGAACGTATGACGTCCCGCACCGCGGAGCGGACGGTGCGGACCAGATCGGACCGGACCGGACCAGTCAGGCGAGCCCGTGGTCGAGCTCGGCGTGCCCGGCCGCCTCGAGCTGCTCGGCCAGCGCCAGCATCCGGGTCACCTCGCGGTGGCTGGAGTGGTGGAGGCTGGCCCGGCCGGTCGCGACCACCCGCGCGAACGCCGCCGCCCGCAGCAGCACGTCGGCGAAGTCGCCGCCCGCGATCCCGCGCAGCACCTGGTCGACCATCGCCTTGAGCTCGTCGGGGCCCGGCGGGTCCGCGACCCCCGCCACCACCCGTGCCACCTGCGCCCGGGCCCGGCCGGCCTCGAACTCGGCCGCGACGGTGCCGGGGTCGGCGTACACCCAGGCGCGCAGCAGGTAGAGCCGCCACAGGCAGCCGGCCAGCGAGTCCGCCGGCGACCCCGACCACACCTCGGCGATCGTCTCGATTCCCTCGGTCTCGGCGAGGTGGAGCAGCCGGTCGGCCACCGCGTCGTCCTGCGCCTCGCGGGCGCCCCGGACGAGCAGCGTCGCCGCGCGGTCGGCGGCCTCCCGGACGACGGCCGGGTCGGCGCCGCCGTCCAGCGCCTCGAAGAAGGCGCCGCCGGGCGTCATCGGGCGGTGGTGCTGGCGGTCGCTCACCGCCTCAGGCTACGACCCCGGGCTACGAGGCCGCCGCGAGCGCCTTGCGGATCCGCTGGTCGCTCACGGGGTACGCCGTGCCGAGGTGCTGGGCCCACAGCGAGATGCGGTACTCCTCGAGCATCCACCGCACCTTGCGCAGCTGGGCGCCCGGCGGGCGACCCTCGGGCAGCGCCGCGACCTGGTGGAGCCACGCATCCTGGAGGTCGCCGATCTGGTCCATCAGCTGCCGGTCGCGCGCCACCTGCTCCTCGAGCCGTTCGCGGCGGTGGTCGAGAGCAGCGAGGTACGCCGGGTAGCGCCGCAGCTGGGCCGTCCCGGCCTCGCCGACGAAGCCGGGGTGGACCAGCCGGCCGAGCTGGGCGCGCATGTCGGTCAGCGCCGGCAGGGTGTGCAGGTCGGCACGGCCGCTGAGCGCCTTGTCGGTGTGCCGCCACGCCGCCAGCACCCGCATCACGTCGTCGAGCACCGACCGCAGCCGCAGCTCGTGGTCGTCGGCGGCCGCGGCGACCACCGCGTCGTACGCCTTCTCGTCGCGGACCACCGGCCGGGTGTCGACGGTGTCCCGCACGACGGCCTTGCGGCAGTCGGCCAGCAGCTCGGCGACCGAGCCGTACGGCGACCCGGCGAGCGCCAGCTTCTGGGTGTTGTCGAGGGAGTCGAGCACCGCCCTCACCGGGGTGCCGCCGTCGCGGCGGTCGAGCGCGAGCAGCACCAGCCGGGTGACGCCGTCGCGGTGGCGGGCCTCGGCCTCGTCCTCGGAGCCGAAGACCTGCAGCCCGACGGTGGCGCCCTCGTCGACGAGCGCCGGGAAGCCGCGCACCTCGTGGCCGGCCCGGGTCTGGATGAAGGACTTCTCGACCGTGCCGAACACCCAGGTGGTCTCGCCGGTGCGGGTCACGCCGCTCTCGGAGGCGACCTCCGCCATCGCCTTCGCGAAGGTCGGCCGCAGCGGCTCCTTGAGGGCCTCGAGGTCCTTGCCGCGGGCCTGCTCCTTCCCCGAGTCGTCGACGACCCGGAAGGTCGGCCGCAGGTGCTCCGCGACCTTGGACCAGTCCCACGCCTCCCGCGGCACCACGACGCCGGTGGTCGCGCGGCACCACCGCTCGAGGGCGTCGAGGAGCGGCTCCTCCCCCGGCGGGACGGCCGCGAGGAACTCGCGGGCCTTGTCGGGGGCCGGCACGAAGCTGACCCGGAGGTTCTTCGGCAGGCTGCGGATCAGGCTGGTGACCAGCTCCTCGCGCAGGCCGGGGACGTTCCACGAGAAGTCGTCGGCCTCGACCCGGTTGAGGGTCGCGACGGGCACGTCGATGGTGAGGCCGTCGTCGGCCGAGCCCGGCTCGAAGTGGTAGCGGATCGGGAAGGTCAGCCCCTCCGCCACCGACGAGCGCCACTCCTGCGGGTAGTCGGCCTCGCGGACCTCCTCGGCGCCGTCGTGGGTGAGCATCGCCGGGTCGAAGGTCAGCAGGTTCGGGCGCTTCTGCCGCTCCCGCTTCCACCACTGGTCGAAGTGGGCGCCGCTGACGACCTCGGCGCCGATCCGGGCGTCGTAGAAGTCGAAGAGAGTGTGCTCGTCGACGACGATGTCGCGGCGCCGGGCACGGTGCTCGAGCTCCTCGGCCTCCTCGAGCAGCCGGGCGTTCTCGGCGAGGAAGCGGTGCCGGCTGTGCCACTCGCCGTACACCAGAGCGTGGCGGATGAAGAGCTCGCGGGCCAGCGCGGCGTCGACCTTGCCGTAGCTGACGAGCCGGTCGGCGACGAGCGGTACGCCGTACAGCGTCACCCGCTCGTAGGCCATGACCGCGGCCCGCTTCTTCGACCAGTGGGGCTCGCTGTAGCTGCGCTTGACCAGGTGGCCGCCGAGCCGCTCGGCCCACTCGGGCTTGATGGCGGCGTTCTGGCGGGCCCACAGCCGGCTGGTCTCGACGAGCTCGGCGGCCATGAGGAACTGCGGGTTGCGGCGGTGCAGCACGCTGCCGGGGAAGATCGCGAACCGGGCGCCGCGGGCGCCGAGGTACTCGCGCGGGCCGCGCCGCTTCTCCTTGCCGCCGCCGGCGCCCTGGCCGCCGGTGCCCTTCTCGCGCTCCTCCAGCATCCCGATGTGGGACAGCAGGCCGGACAGCAGCGCCTGGTGGATGCCGTCGGCGTCGGGCTGGTCGGCCGGCCTGCCGACCTGGACGTCCATCTCCTTGCAGACCTGGCGGAGCTGGGACTCGAAGTCCTGCCACTCGCGGACGCGGAGGTAGTTGAGGTACTCCCGCTTGCACATGCGGCGGAAGGCGCTGCCGGAGAGCTCGCGCTGCTGCTCGCGCAGGTAGCGCCACAGGTTGAGCCAGGTCAGGAAGTCCGAGGACTCGTCCTTGAAGCGGGCGTGCTGCTGGTCGGCCTGGGCCTGCTGCTCGGCGGGCCGCTCGCGGGGGTCCTGCAGCGAGAGCGCGGCGGCGATGACGACCACCTCGCGGACGCAGCCGAGCCGCTCGGCCTCGAGCACCATCCGGGCCAGCCGCGGGTCGATGGGCAGCCGCGCGAGCCGCCTGCCGACCCGGGTGAGGCGGGTCTTCCCGGGCTTGCCGTCCTCCTCGCGGATGGCGCCGAGCTCGTCGAGGAGCTGCGCGCCGGCGGTCACGTTGCGCTTGTCGGGCGGCTCCACGAACGGGAACCGGCCGATGTCGCCCAGCCCCAGCGAGGTCATCTGCAGGATGACGCTGGCGAGGTTGGTCCGCAGGATCTCCGGGTCGGTGAACTCCGGCCGGCCCTCGAAGTCCTCCTCGGAGTAGAGCCGGATCGCGATGCCGGCCTCGACGCGGCCGCAGCGGCCGGAGCGCTGGTTGGCGGAGGCCTGGCTGATCGGCTCGATGGGGAGCCGCTGCACCTTCGTGCGCACCGAGTAGCGCGAGATCCGCGCGACGCCGGTGTCGACGACGTACCGGATGCCGGGGACGGTCAGCGACGTCTCGGCGACGTTGGTGGCGAGCACGACGCGCCTGCCGGTGTGGGGCTGGAAGACGCGGTGCTGCTCGGCGGCGGAGAGCCGCGAGTAGAGCGGCACCACCTCGACGTGGGACCCGCGCCGGTCGCCCCGGTCGAGGCCGAGCGCGTCGGTGAGCGCCTCGGCGGTGTCGCGGATCTCCCGCTCGCCGGGGAGGAAGACCAGGATGTCGCCCGGCCCCTCGGCCGAGAGCTCCTTGACGGCGTCGACGATCGCCTCGGTCTGGTCGCGGACGACGGTCTCGCCCTCGTCGTCGAGGGAGTCGCCGTCCCCCTCGAGCATGAGCGGCCGGTAGCGGACCTCGACCGGGTAGGTGCGGCCGGAGACCTCGATGATCGGCGCCGGCTTGCCGCGGCGGTCGGCGAAGTGGCGCGCGAACCGTTCGGGGTCGATGGTCGCCGAGGTGATGATCAGCTTCAGGTCGGGCCGACGCGGCAGCAACCGCTTGAGGTAGCCGAGGAGGAAGTCGATGTTGAGGCTCCGCTCGTGGGCCTCGTCGATGATGATCGTGTCGTACTTCCGCAGCTGCCGGTCGCGCTGCAGCTCCGCCAGCAGGATGCCGTCGGTCATCAGCTTGAGCCGGCTGGCCTTGGACGTGCGGTCGGTGAACCGGACCTGGTAGCCGACCAGGTCCCCGAGGCTGCTGCCCATCTCCTCGGCGATCCGCTCGGCGACGCTGCGCGCCGCGATCCGGCGGGGCTGGGTGTGGCCGATCAGCCGGTCCTTGCCCCGGCCGAGCTCGAGGCAGATCTTCGGCAGCTGGGTCGTCTTCCCGGAGCCGGTCTCGCCGGCGACGATGACGACCTGGTGGTCACGGATGGCGGCGGCGATGTCGTCGCGGCGCTGGGTGACCGGGAGCTCGGGCGGGTAGGAGATCTGCACAACGCGGGCCATTCTTCCCCACGGCTGGTCGGCAGCCCCACCCCGTTTCCCGCGAGCTGCCACCAGTTCACCCGGGATCCCCACCGAGCTGCCACCAGTTCCCCCGGGAACGGCGCCGAGCTGCCACCAGTTGCCCGCCCCCTCGGCCTAGCCGAGGTGCCGGCGGTGGACCTCGGTCAGGGTTCGCGCGACCTGCGAGTCGGGCAGCGCTCCTTGCAGGCCCGTCGCGTCCCCGACCAGCACCGAGGTGAACCTGCCGCGGCTGCACGCCTGCGCCGTGACCGCCTGGGGCGAGCCGGGGTCGGGAACCACGGTCACGATGGTGGACGAGCCCTCGGGCCGGCCCTGCAGCTCGAGCATCGTCGAGAACAGCGAGCAGGCGGCGTCGGGGTCGAGGTCCTCGCCGCCCTCGACGAGCTCGGCGCCGGCCCTGAACTTCTCCAGGTCCTCGCCGTCCCCGGCCAGGCCCGAGGCCTCGACGAGGCGGAGGATCTCCGGCAGCGACTGAGCCCAGACCGGGGCAGGTACGGCGACCGTCTGGACGAAGACCCCGTCCCCGGTGAGCCACTGGCAGTTGGGCATGCCACCGGTTGTTCCGGGGCTGGGCCGGTCCACGGGGGCACCGGCGAGCGTCGCCGCCTCCTGCTCCGAGAGCAGGTCACAGGGGTCCGCTCCCTCGATCGCTGGCTCCGTCATGGTGTCCGCCGGCGTCGCAGTGCTGGTCGGGTCGGCGGCGGGGACGGACTCCGGCCCGTCGTCGGCGGTCGGGGAACAGCCGGCCAGCAGCACGAACGAGACGAGGGGAAGGGCAAGAGCAGCGCGCACCGCTGGATGGTTCCACGCGGCTCCAACCCGTGACCCCTGCGGGTGGTCCCCAAGCCCCACAAAGGGGAACTGGTGGCAGGTCGCTGGGATCTGGCGGGGAACTGCTGGCAGCTCGGCGGGGTGTGGAAGGGAACTGGTGGCAGCTCGTCGTGGGGGACGTCAGTGGAGGATGGTGACGAGGGCGGGGAGGGAGGCCGCCATCGCGCCGACGAGCTGCTCGCGGGTGACGCCGGCGGGGTCTGGGACCCAGGTCAGCACCAGGTCCTCGACCATCGCCGCCCAGGCCCACACCATCAACCGGGCGGCGGGGGTGTCGGGCACGATCTCGCCCTGGGCTCCCTCGGTGAAGATCCGGTCGGTGAGCGCCGTCCGGGCCTCCTCGTAGAGCCGGCGGAGGGTCTCGTTGCCGCCGGCGGCGCCCCGCACGATCGAGGAGTAGCCGGCGAAGTTCTGCTCGACGTAGTCGACGTACGCCGTCATCGAGGCGAGCAGCCGCGACCCCGGGTCGCCGCCCTGGGGCGGGGCGGTCTGCGCGACCAGGTCGTCGACCGCCCGGCGCACGACGGCCTCGCGGAAGTCCTGCTTGTTGCCGAAGTAGTGGTAGAGCAGCCCGCGCGAGATGCCGGCCTCCTCGGCCAGCAGGTCGATGGTGAGGTCGTCCAGCGAGCGGGTCGACAGCAGGCTGACCCCGAGGTCGAGCAGCTGGGTCCGGCGCTGCTCCGGGGTGAGCCGGTTCCTGGTCGTCGTCACACGCCCGATCTTATTGACACCAATTCAATAGCGCCACTACCGTCGCGGGCATGACCCCCTCGGGCAGCACCCTCCCCCGACACGTCCGCCACCTCGTCATCGGCGCGGGCTTCGCCGGGCTCTGCACCGCGATCAAGCTCGACGAGGACGGCGAGCGCGACTTCCTCGTCGTCGAGCGCGGACCCGAGGTCGGTGGCACCTGGCGCGACAACACCTACCCGGGCGCCGCCTGCGACGTGCCCAGCCAGCTCTACTCGTTCTCGTTCGCGCCCAACCCCGACTGGAGCATGTCCTTCTCGCCCCAGCCGGAGATCCAGGAGTACCTGCGCCGGGTCGCCCGTGAGTCCGGCGTCCTCGACCGGTTCGTCTTCGGCACCGGCGTCGAGCAGGCCGCCTGGGACGACGCCGCGCAGCGGTGGGTGGTCCGCCTCTCCGGCCCCGACGGCGAGCAGACCGTCACCTCCACGACGCTCGTCAGCGGCGCCGGCGGCCTCTCCGAGCCGCGGCTGCCCGACATCGACGGCATCGACGACTTCCAGGGCGAGGTCTTCCACTCGGCGCAGTGGAACCACGACGTCGACCTCACCGGCAAGCGGGTCGCCGTCATCGGCACCGGCGCCTCCGCGATCCAGATCGTCCCGGAGCTGCAGAAGGTCGTCGGCCACCTCGACGTCTACCAGCGCACCGCGCCCTGGGTGATCCCGCGCAACGACCGCCGCTACACCCGCGTCGAGCGGCTCGCCTTCCGCCACCTCCCGGCGCTGCAGCGGCTCGCCCGCACGGCGATCTACTGGGGCCGGGAGACCTACGTGCCGGCCTTCACGGTCGACGCCCGGATCGCCACGCCCGCCAAGAAGATGGCGCTGGCCAACATCCGCAAGGGCATCTCCGACCCCGAGCTGCGGGAGAAGGTGACCCCGTCGTTCGAGATCGGCTGCAAGCGGATCCTGATCTCGAACACGTACTACCCCGCCCTCGACGCCGACAATGTCGACCTCGTCACCGACCGGATCACCAAGGTCACCGGCAACGCCGTCGTCACCGCCGACGGCACCGAGCGGCCGATCGACGTGCTCGTGGTCGCGACCGGCTTCCACACCACCGACCTGCCGATCGCCGAGAAGATCCGCGGCCGCGACGGCCGGAGCCTGGCCGAGACCTGGCGGGAGGTCGGGATGAGCGCCTACAAGGGCACCACCGTCCACGGCTTCCCCAACCTGTTCATCCTGGCCGGCCCCAACACCGGGCTGGGACACTCGAGCATGGTGTTCATGATCGAGTCGCAGGTCGCCTACCTCCGCGACGCCGTCCGCACCATGCGGCTGCACCGGTACGGCGCGATCGAGCCCAGCGCCCGCACCCAGGCCGCCTGGAACGACGACCTCCAGCGCCGCATGCAGCGCACCGTGTGGCAGACCGGCGGCTGCTCGAGCTGGTACCTCGACGAGCACGGCCGCAACACCACGCTGTGGCCGCGCACCACCTTCACCTTCCGGCGCCAGCTCGCGGAGTTCGACGTGGCCGCGTACGACGTCGCGGCCCCGGTGACCGCGGACGAACAGGCCGGCGAGCCGGCCGGGGTCCCGGCGTGAGCCGCCGCCACCCGGGCGTGACCGCCCTCGAGGACCGGGTCGTCGTCGTCACCGGCGCCGGCTCGGGCATCGGCCGGGCGATCGCCCTCCACGTCGCCGCCCGCGGCGCCCTGCTCGCGGTCTCCGACGTGGACGAGGACGGCCTGGCCGAGACCGTCGACCTCGCCAAGAACGCCGGCGCCCGCGAGGTGCGCGCCGACCGGCTCGACGTGGCCGACCGCGCCGCGGTGGCGGCGTACGCGCAGGAGGTCGTCGACCACTTCGGCCGGGTCAACGTCGTGGTCAACAACGCCGGCGTCGCGCTCGCGGGCCCGTTCCGCGAGATCGAGTACGACGACTTCGAGTGGATCGTCGGCATCAACTTCTGGGGCGTCGTCCACGGCACCAAGGAGTTCCTGCCGCACCTCGTCGCCTCGGGCGAGGGCCACGTCGTCAACATCTCCAGCCTGTTCGGCCTGATCAGCATCCCGGGCCAGAGCGCCTACAACGCCACCAAGTACGCCGTGCGCGGCTTCAGCGAGGCGCTGCGCGAGGAGATGCTCGTCGACCGGCTCCCCGTCGGCGTGACCGTGGTCCACCCCGGCGGGATCAAGACCGCAATCGCCCGCAACTGCCGCGTCACAGCCGGCGAGGACAAGGCGGCCACCGCGGCGCTGTTCGACAAGAAGCTGGCGTCGATGTCCCCCGAGCGGGCCGCCGAGATCATCGTCGACGGCATGCTCGCCGGGAAGGCCCGGGTGCTCGTCGGGCTCGACGCGCACCTCATCCACCAGGCCGCGAAGCTGCTCGGGTCGCGCTACCAGGAGGTGGCGGCCCGGATCAGCCGGCGGCTGATGTCCCGCCGCTGACCCGCCCGAAACTCAGCCCTGACCCGCCCGAAAGTTTCGGGCGGGTCGGCGTGGGGGTGGTAGAACGTCGGCGTGACCCCCGCTCCCGGCTCCGCGGTCCGCGTCGTCATGAGCAAGTGGGGCGACCGGCCGCACTGGGAGTTCGGCGGGGTCCTGCTGGGCAGCGACGCGCAGGGCGACTGGGTCGGCATCGCCGGCGGCAGCCACTTCTCGCGACCGGGCGCCGAGTACGTCGCCCCGGTCGACCAGGTCATGCTCGCCCCCGCCGGCCACCACTGGATGGCTACCTTCCACGCCGACGGCGGGCCGGTGGAGGTCTACGTCGACATGACCACGCCTCCGGTGTGGGACGGGAACGTGCTGCGCGCGGTCGACCTCGACCTCGACGTGGTGCGCGGCGCCACCGGCCGGGTGTGGGTCGACGACGAGGACGAGTTCGCCGACCACCGGACCCGGTTCGGCTACCCGGACGAGGTGGTCCGTGCGGCCCTCGACTCCTGCGACCGGGTGCGCGACGCGCTCGAGCACGCCGTCGCGCCGTACGACGGCCGCACGCACCGCGCCTGGCTGCGCCAGCTGCGGGCCCTCGTGGGCCAGTGAGCCTCAGCGGCGGCCGCGGGCGGCCTCGCGCTGCTCCTTGCGGGCCCGCCGGGCCTCCTGCTCTGCCTGCTCCCGCTCGGTGCGCTCCTGGGCCTTCTGGGTCCGCTCGTCCGTGCGCTGCTGCCGGCGCGCGGTGGCCCGCTCGCGGCGGGCGGCCGCCCGCTCCTCGCGAGCGGCGCGGCCCGTGCGCGCCGGAGGACCGACGAGGCGGGGCCCGGCCAGTCGGCTCTCGAGCTTCGCGGCCTCGCGACGCAGCGGCTGGGCGACGTACTCGCCGAGGATGACGCCGGACGCCAGCGCGATCGCGACCGACGCGGCGGTGACCATCGCGAGCAGGCCCTGCGAGGTGGACTGGTCCCCCTCGGCGAGCAGCGCCAGGCCTCGGTAGATCGACAGACCGGGCAGCATCGGCACCACGGCGGAGACGACCACGACCAGCGGCGGCACCTTGAGCCGGCCGGCGACGGTGTAGCTCACGAGACCGACGAAGAAGGCGGCCAGCGCCACCGGCCAGGCGCGGCCGAAGCCCTGCACCACGAAGGACTGCGAGATCAGCATCGCCAGCGCGGCGATGAGCGCGATGGGCAGGATGATCCGCTTCGGGGCGTACGACGCGACGGCGAACGCCCCGGCCGCGATGGCGCCGCCCCCCGCCAGCACGGCGACGCTGGTCCAGCTGCCGATGCCCGGGTCGATCCGGTCGATCTCGAGGTTGGCCGCGGTGGCGATGGTCAGTCCGCCGCTGACGCCGGCGATGATGCCGGCCGTGGCCAGCAGCGCCTCGGTGAGCCGGGCGCCCGCCGTGACGTAGAAGCCGGACAGGGCGTCCTGCAGCGCGCCCATGAAGCCGATCCCGGCCAGCAGCATGATGATGTTCGCGGTGATGACCAGCGAGGTGTCGACGTCGAGCGGCGTCGCCGCCACGGCCAGCGCCAGCAGCGTCGCGATGCCGCCGCCCGCGACCTGCTGGTAGAAGTACGGGATCCGGCGCCGCTGCATGACCAGCTGGGACCGGTCGATGCAGACGGCGGCGGTGAAGGCCACCGCGATCACGAGCGGGCCGCCACCGAGCATCAGGCCGACGCCGCCGCACATGACGCCCCAGGCGAGGCTGACGGCCCAGCGCGGCGTGAGGTGGCCGGAGGAGACGATCCTCGCGAGCGTGCTGCGCGCCTCGAGGAGGTCGACCCGGTCGGCCAGCACGTCGCGGACGAGGTGGTCGACCGAGGTGAGGTCCTCGTAGTCGATGTCGCGCTGCTTGACCTGGCGGATCTGGATGAGCGGGGGCTCCTCCGGGCTCGACTGGTAGGTCATGGCCAGCGAGGTGAAGGTGACGTCGATGTCGGGGTGGCGCACCCCGAAGTGCCAGGCCAGGGTCCGCATGGTGGCCGTGACGTCCGCGGCACCGGCACCCGAGGACAACAGCAGCTCGCCCACCCTGAGACAGAAGTCCAGTGTCAGGTTGAGTGAACGAGCGTCGAGCATGTCGACAATGCTGACACTTCCGGCGCCCGCCACTGCCGTGAGGGTGGTGTGGTGTGCTGCACTTGTCGCGTGCGCATCGACTTCCACGCGTCGCCCCGCCCCACCCTCGGCGTGGAGTGGGAGCTCGCGCTGGTCGACAGGGAGTCGCGCGACCTGGTCAACGGGGCCGCCTCGTTGTTCGAGCTCGCGGTGCCCCGGCTCGACGACCCGGGCCGGCTCCACAAGGAGCTGCTGCGCAACACCGTCGAGGTCGTGACCGGCATCTGCGACACGGTCGCCGAGGCCGTCGAGGACCTGGTCGGCACGCTGCGGGTGGTGCTGCCGGCCGCCGACGAGCTCGGTCTCGACCTGTTCGGGGCCGGCGCGCACCCCTTCGCGGCGTGGTCGTCGCAGGTGCTCACCCCGGGCCACCGCTACGAGGAGCTCATCAACCGCACCCAGTGGTGGGGCCGGCAGATGCTCATCTGGGGGTTGCACGTCCACGTCGGGATGCCCGAGCGGGACCGGGTGATCCCGGTGCTGTCGTCGCTGCTCAACACCTTCCCGCACCTGCAGGCGTTGTCGGCGTCCTCGCCGATCTGGGCCGGCACCGACACCGGCTACGCCTCCAACCGGGCCCTGATGTTCCAGCAGCTGCCCACGGCCGGGCTGCCCTTCCAGTTCGAGACCTGGGGCGAGTACGAGGACTTCGTCGACGACCAGCTCACGACCGGCGTCATCGAGGGGTTCACCGACATCCGGTGGGACATCCGGCCGTCGTCCGAGCTCGGCACCATCGAGAACCGGGTCTGCGACGGCGTCTCCGACGTCCGCGAGCTCACCGGGCTGGTGGCCCTCATGCACTGCCTCGTGGTCGACCTCGACCAGCGGCTGGCGGCGGGCGAGGAGCTCCCGACCATGCCGCCGTGGCACGTCCAGGAGAACAAGTGGCGCGCCGCCCGCTACGGCCTCGACGCCGAGATCATCCTCGACTCCGCGTGCCGCGAGCGGCTGGTCACCGACGACCTCGCCGACCTGCTCGAGCGGCTCACGCCGGTCGCCCGGAGGCTCGACTGCGAGGACGAGCTGCGCAGCGTCGCCGACATCCCGCGGGTCGGGGCGTCGTACCAGCGGCAGCGGGCGGTGCTGGACCGCACCGGCGGCGACCTCGTCGCCGTCGTCGACTCGGTGGTCCGCGAGCTGCGGACGTCGCTCGGGCACGGCGTGCCCGCCGGGGTCCGCTGACCGCGCCCCCGGTGCCGGCTGTCCGTGCCGGCTGTCCGTGCCGGCTGTCCGTGCCGGCTGCCCGTGCCGGCTGTCCGTGCCGGAGCGGTGGGTCAGTAGCCGCCCTCCGGCGGCACCATCTCGAGGCGTACGCCGAGCAGCCGCACCGGCCGGTCGCGCTCGACCCGCTCGAGCAGCGACGCCGCCGCGTCGGCCAGCGTCTCCGGGTCGTTGCTCGGCCGGGGCAGGGTCAGGCTGCGGGTCACGGTGACGAAGGGCCGGAAGCGCACCTTGAGGCCGACCCGCGCCGCCGGCCGCCCCTCCCGGTCGATGTCGGCCAGCGCCCGCACCGCGATCCGGCGCACGTGCGCCTCCACCTCGGCCCAGTCGGTGACGTCCTGCTGGAAGGTCTCCTCGTGGCCGTGGGCGCGGGGCACCCACGGGCTGGCGTCGACCCGGCCGCCGTCGGCCCCGCGGCCGAGCCGGTGGAACCACGGCCCCATCGTGGGCCCCAGCGCGGCAGCCAGCCGTCCGACGTCGGCGGCCGCGAGCTCGGCGACGGTCGCGACGCCCAGCGCCTCGAGCTTGCGGGCCGTGCGCGAGCCGATCCCCCACAACGCCGTCGTGGGCCGCTCCCCCATCACCTCGAACCAGGTGTCCGCGGTCAGCCGGAAGGTGCCACGCGGCTTGCCCATGTCGGTCGCGATCTTGGCGCGCAGCTTGTTGTCGCCGATCCCCACCGAGCAGTGCAGTCGGGTCGCCTCCAGCACGGCGGCCCGCACCTGCTCCGCAAAGGCCACCGGGTCGCCGAGGTCGCCGTGGCCGTCCCCGGCGGCCAGGAACGCCTCGTCCCAGCCGAGCACCTCGACCACCACCGGCACCCCGCCCCACTCCAGCGCCCGCAGCGCCGCCATCACCTCGGTCGAGGCGGCGTCGTACGCCGACGCGTCGACCGGCAGGAAGACCGCGTCGGGGCACCTGCGCAGCGCCACCCGCAGCGGCATCCCGGAGCCGACGCCGAACTCCCTGGCCTCATAGGACGCCGTCGACACGACCCCGCGCTCGGTGGGATCGCCACGGCCGCCCACGACGACCGGGAGCCCCGCCAGCTCGGGACGCCGCAGCACCTCCACCGCCGCGATGAACTGGTCGAGGTCGACGTGCAGCACCCACTGCTGGTCCGGCGGGGTGTCGGGACTCATCAGTGCCTACCGCGGCGGGGGCGGCAGCGCATCGGACGCCTCGAGCTGGTCCATCCCGGTCATCAGCAGCAGGTCGGTCGTCAGCGACCGGAGCTGGGCCAGGATCGCCTCCGCGGCGAGAACCTCGCTGCGCTCCACCTGGCCGGTGGCCTGCCCGACCCCGAGCAGCGCCGGCTGGGCGGCCGTGGCCATGCGGTTCTCGGACAGCTCGATCGCGATCACGTTGGTGGCGTCGGCGAGATCGTGCGCCAGCCGGGCGTAGGCCTGCGGCACCGGCCGGCGGTGGTAGGCCGCGACCGCGACCTGCCGCACCAGCACCCGGGTGGTCCGCAGCGACCGGTCCAGCGGGTCGACCAGCTCGGTCATCCGCCGCAGCTGGCCGCGGTGGCGGATCCGGAACGGCGACGACGCCACGACCGCCAGCCCCTCGTCGGCGGCGGACTGGAGCTCGCGGATCAGGTAGTCGGTGGCGCGGGCGTCGGCCAGCAGGTCGAGCGCGGGCTCGGACTCGCCGTCGAGCATCGCGTCCCCGGCGGCACGGAGCAGCTGGCCGATCTTGCGCACCACCACCGCGGCCTGCTCCCGTGGCCGGCGCAGCGGCGCCGCCGGCACGACGGTCGCCGCGACCAGCGCCACCGCGCCCCCGATGAGGGCGTCGGTCCACCGGGTGAAGGCGGCGTCGGGGTCCGGGATGAGGGTGCTGACGACGATCGCCTGCACCGCCGCCTGGTTGACGAAGAGCTGGCCGCCGTCGAGCAGGAACGCCACCGACATCGCCAGCCCGACGATCAGGGTCAGCTGCCACCAGCCGATGCCGATCTGCAGCACCAGCATGTCGCCGACGAAGACGCCGATCGCGACGCCGACCGTCACCTCGGCCACCCGCCGCAGCCGCTGGCCGTAGGAGGTGCCGAGGCTGAGCACCGCGGCGATCGGGGCGAAGAACGGCGTCGGGTGGCCGACGAGGTCGGCGGCGATCCACCATGCCACCCCGGCCGCGAGCGCGCACTGGCCGATCTGCCAGGACTTCGACCGCAACCGCGCCTGCCGGGCAGCGAGCGAGCTGCGGCCGCGCTGCCAGGCGCGGTCCAGCGGAGCGGCCTCCATGGCGCGATCCTGCCAGACCGCCCCTCACCCGGCGCCGGTTCGCCGGCCCCTCAGCGTCGGCGGTTCGCCCAGCGCAGCGCGACCTTCATGTCGTCGAGGTCGGCGTGCCAGGTGCGGACCTCGGTGCGGCAGCGCACCCGCTCGACGCGGGTGTCGTACTCGAGGCACTCGGCCCGCGCCTCGGAGTCCGTCGGCGGGTAGAGCACGGAGCCGTCGTAGTGGTGGATCGCGAACCCGTCGGCGGCGTCGCCGGTGACCTTCACGATCGTGTCGTGGGGCGGGATCCAGCGCCCCGCCGGCTCCGAGGGGGCAGCCGCCCCACCCCCGGCCAGGGCCGTCCCCACGCTGCCGGCCACCAGGGCCAGCGCGGCCGTCAGCACGCTCGCGGCGTATCGCTTCATGTCGTCTCCTCGCATGTCGTCGCACCGGTCGGTCCCGGTGCCTGACGGGGACGCTAGGGACGGACGCAGACGCGCGACGGCCGCGCCGGTCCGGGCTGTGGAGCCGGGGCCGGCGCGGCCGTGCTGGGGACGGGAGGTGGGCCCGTCAGGGGCGGGTCACCAGGCGTAGGTCACCGAGATCGTGGTGTTGCTGCAGCCCGAGGCCAGCGACTGCAGGGCACTCTTCTCGGTCGAGTCGACGGTCAGCCGCCAGCGGTGCTTCACCGCGACCCACTCGCCGAGGTATCGGCACTTGTCGTACTGCGGCATCCACTCGGCCGGGTCCTGGTCGCCCTTGGACTGGTTCACGTTGTCGGTCACGCCGACCAGCGAGCGGTAGTCGCCGAGGTCGTTGGCGAAGGACTGGCGCAGGCTCGTGGACCAGCTCCGGGCACCGGAGTCCCAGGCCTCGGCCAGGGGCACCATGTGGTCGATGTCGATGTCGGAGGTGTTCGTCCACGACACGCGGTCGTAGTAGGAGAACCAGCGGCCGCCGGACAGCGAGCAGCCCGAGCCGACGGTCACCGGGTCGTCGGCCTCGGCGATGAGCACCTCGTTGCGGGTGTGGCAGCCGTCGCCGTCCGCGTCGATCCAGTGCGGGAAGAGGTCGCGGTTGTAGCCGGTGCGGACCTCGGTGGCGACCGGCAGGTCGGAGATCGCGGTCATCAGCGGCGCCGAGTACTGACTGGCGGCGGCCTGGGCGGACTGGGGGACGGCGACCAGGCCACACGCGAGCGCGAGGGCGAGGACGAGACGGCGCAGCTGCACTGGAACTCCCGAGACAGAGCTGGACGACGCGACCGGTCGGTCGCGTCGTCAGCAGCCTGCCGCTCGCGCGACCCCGTGGGAAGACCCTGCGCCCATCCGACCCCGGGGATGCCCGGGATGTTCGCCGCCCGTTCTCCGGGCGGACCCGTCAGCGGTCGCCCGACTCGGTCAGTCGTCCTCGTCGTCCTTGTCGGGCTTGCCCGGCTTCTCGCCCTTGTCGTGCTTGTCGGCGCCCTTCCCCTTGCCGGGGTGCTCGTCCTCGTCGTCCTCCTCCTCGGACTCCTCGGTCTCCTCGGGCTCGGACTCCTCGGGCGCGGCGGACTGGGTCGGCGTCGGCTCCGGGAGCGGCTCGGGCTCGGCGGGCTCCTCGTCTGCGAGCCGGGCGAGCAGCGCCTCGGCGGCCGCGACGATCGCGTCGGCCTGGGCCGCGTCGATCTCGCCCGCGGCCTCGGCCTCCTCCGCGGTCGCCACCAGGTCCTCGACCGCGTCGCGGGTCGTCGCGTGGTCGCCGGCGACGACCGCCGCGTCGACGGCGGCCAGCCGGTCGGACAGCTCGGGGACCGCCTCGACGGGGCTCGTGCCGCCGCAGCCGGACAGCCCGAGGAGCACGGCCGTGCAGCCTGCGGCGAGCAGCCGGCGCACCATTCAGGACCTCCCGTTGACGGCGTCGTGCAGGTCCCGCAGCGGCTGCTCGAACCGCTGCGGGGTGTCGGCGGGGATGTCGGTCTCGCCCGCGCCCGACCCGTCGCCACCGGAGGTGCCGGCGGCCAGCGCGACCACCACGATGAGCAGCAGCAGGGCGGCCACCGCTGCGGCGACCCCCTTCTGGTGGGCGGGCATCGCGACCACGCGGCGCCAGCCGGCGCGCGCGCCGTCCGCGGCCCGGCGGCCGAGGACCGGCGTGGTCTCCGCCGTACGCCGCCACGCGCCCGCCGCTGACGCCGCCAGCGCGTCTCCCGCGCGGTCGAGCGCCGAGGGCGTTGCGGGGGCAGGGGCAGGGGCGGCCTGCTGGGTGGCCATCACCCGGGTCGCCTCGGCACCGGCCGCCGCGGAGGGCGCTCCGGCGTCGGCCGGGGGCGCCTCGACCCGGCCCAGCATCGAGGCCACCTCGCGGGCGCTGGGGCGCGCGGCCGGGTCGGCCGCGGTCATCGCGCGCAGAGTTTCAGCCCACCGGCCGGGAAGGTGGCCGGGGATGTCGGGGTCGCGGTGCAGCCGGGCCACGGCCGCCTCCATGGCCGGACCGGGGAACGCGCGCTCCCCGGTCAGCGCCTCCAGCAGCACCAGGCCCAGCGAGTAGACGTCGACGGCCGGGGTCACGGGCTCGCCGCGGACCTGCTCGGGGGCGAGGTAGGCGGCCGAGCCGATGGTCATGCCGGTGCGGGTGTGGCCGGCCGAGTCGCCGAGCAGCTTGGCGATGCCGAAGTCGGCGAGCTTGGCCCGGTGGTCGCGGTCGAGCAGCACGTTGCCGGGCTTCACGTCGCGGTGGACGACGTCGCGGCCGTGGGCGTAGGCGAGCGCCTCGGCGACGTGCCGGCCGAGCGCGGCGACCCGGTCGGTCGCCACCGGCCCGAGCCGGATCTCGTCGGCGAGGGTGCTGCCCTCGACGAGCTCGAGGACGAGGAAGGGTCGCTCTGCGGCTGCGCCGGCCAGGCCGGCGTCGAGCACGGTCACGAGCCCGTGGTGGGACAGCCCCGCCAGGGTGCGCGCCTCGGCGGTGAACCGGTCGCGGTCGCTGTCGTTGCCGGCGACGTCGCGCAGCACCTTGACCGCGACGTCGCGGTGCAGCAGCCGGTCGGTGGCCCGATAGACGTCGGCCATGCCGCCGCTGCCGAGACGCTCGCCGAGCTCGTAGCGGTCGCCGAGCACCTGCGGTGCCGCACCGCCGGACGAGGGGCCTACTGGCGCGGGGCCTCCTGACCGGGCATCGGTGACCACGACCACCTCCTGGATTCCTGTGTGCGGGTGCCAACGGGACCCGTCGAGCGTACGTCGGTGTGTCCTACCCGCGCCCCGGGTGCTGCAGCCCCGGCCCCGCGGGTGTGCTGCCTCACACCGGCCTCGGGAGGCGTACCCGTTCGCGTGAGGCGTCGTTCGCACTTGTGGCCCGCCGGTCCGCAGGGAAGGATCGGACGACACCCGCTCGGGGGGTAAGGAAAGGGGTGGTAGCCACCGTGGTCTCACCAGTCGACCCGACCGCTGCAGGATTTCTGCTCGCGGAGAACCGCAGCATGCCCATGCACGTCGGAGGACTCCAGCTGTTCCGCAAGCCGGAGGGCGCCGGACCCGACTACGTCCGCGAGATGTACCTCGCGATGCGTGACGTGGAGGAGGTCGCGCCGCTGTTCCTCAAGCACCCACACCGGTCGGTGAAGACCGCCGGGCAGCTGGTCTGGCGCGAGGACGAGCAGTTCGACATCGAGCACCACGTGCGGCACAGCGCGCTGCCCCAGCCCGGCCGGGTGCGGGAGCTGCTCGAGCTGTGCTCCCGGCTGCACTCGACCCGGCTCGCGTGGGAGCGACCGCTGTGGGAGGCCCACGTCATCGAGGGCATGGCCGACGGCCGGGTCGCGATGTACACCAAGACCCACCACGCCCTGGTCGACGGCGTCTCGGCGATGCGGCTGCTGCAGAGCGTGCTGACCACCGACCCCGACCAGCGCGGCATGCCCGCCCCGTGGGCTGCGCGGCCACGGCCCAGCGAGGCGCCGTCCGACCCGGGCGGCTCCAGCGACTCGGGCGCCACGGCCACCGCCCCGGCGACCGGCGGCGCCGTCTCGCCGGCGGACCTCCCGCTGGAGGCGTTCCGCACCGCGATGGGCATCACCGCCGAGGCCGCCGGCCTGCCGGCCGCGCTCGTCCGGACGCTCACCCGCAGCGTGCGCAACGAGACCTCGGCGCTCTCCCTCTACGCGCCGCGCACGATCCTCAACCGCACCATCACCGGCTCCCGCCGCTTCGCCGCGCAGGACTGGCCGGTCGAGCGGCTCCGGGCGATCGGCAAGGCGACCGGCACCACCCTCAACGACGTGGTGCTCGCGATGTGCAGCGGCGCCCTGCGCAGCTACCTCGACGAGCTCAACGCGCTGCCCGACGCCCCGCTGGTCGCGATGGTGCCGGTCGGCCTCAAGGCCAAGGAGTCGCAGCTTCCCTCGCTCGAGGGTGGCAACGCGGTCGGCGCCGTGATGGTCCAGCTCGGCACCAACCTCGCCGACCCGGCGCAGCGGCTGGCGACCGTCCACCGGTCGATGCTGGACGGCAAGGAGGCCCTCTCCTCCATGACGCCGATCCAGATCCTCGCGATGAGCGCCATCGGCCAGGCGCCGGCGATCCTCACCCCGCTGTTCCGGATGCAGGGCCTGGTGCGGCCGCCGTACAACACGATCATCAGCAACGTGCCCGGTCCGCGCACCACCCACTACTGGAACGGCGCGGAGCTGCTCGGCACCTACCCGCTGTCGATCCCGATCAACGGGATGGCGCTCAACATCACCTGCACGTCGTACGACGGGAAGATGTGCTTCGGCCTGACCGGCTGCCGGCGCACCCTGCCGCACCTGCAGCGGCTGCTCGCGTTCCTCGACGACGAGGTGGCGGCGCTGGAGAAGGCCGCCGACCTCTGACCCGCCTGCGCACGCCTCAGCGCAGGTAGACGGCCTTCACCACGTAGTCGAAGAGGGCGTCGGGCAGCAGCCGCCGCGACCGGACGATGCTGCCCGCGCCCTTGCCGACGGGGTAGCGCGCCCGCGGGGTGTTGGTCAGCGCGGCCTTGACGATCTTGCGGGCGACCACGTCGGGCTTGCTGGAGAGCAGCCGGCTGGTGTCGCCGAGCTTCATGGTGCGGACGACCTTCTGCGCCATCTCCTCGTAGGCCCCGCCGGCCGCCTGCTCGACGAGGCTGTCGCGGGCGATCTCGTTCCACTCGGTGCGGATCGGGCCGGGCTCGATGATCACCACGTCCATCCCGAACGGCGCCAGCTCGACCCGCAGGCTGTCGCTGAAGCCCTCCACGGCGAACTTGGTGGCGTGGTACCAGGCGCCCATCGGCTCGTAGAACTTGCCGCCCACCGAGGAGATGTTGAGGATCCGGCCGCGGCGGTCGTGCTCGGCGTACGCCGCCCGCATGTGCGGCGTGACCAGCTGGGTGAGCCGGGCGAGGCCGAAGACGTTGACCTCGAACTGCCGGCGGGCCTCGTCGATCGGGACGTCCTCGACGGCGCCGTAGGAGCCGTAGCCGGCGTTGTTGACCAGCACGTCGATCCGGCCCTGCTCGGCCATGACCCGCTCGACGCCGGCGACCATCGAGGCGTCGTCGGTGACGTCCATGCCGAAGACGTGCGCCCCGGCGGCCTCGAGGTCGGCCATCCGGTCGACCCGGCGAGCGACGGCGTACACCTCGAAGCCGGCGCCGAGGAACCGCCGGACGGTGTGCTCGCCGATGCCGCTGGAGGCGCCGGTGACGAGGACGACGCG
Organism: Nocardioides sp. GCM10027114; assembly: GCF_042659625.1. Classification (NCBI taxonomy): domain Bacteria; kingdom Bacillati; phylum Actinomycetota; class Actinomycetes; order Propionibacteriales; family Nocardioidaceae; genus Nocardioides; species Nocardioides sp. GCM10027114. Next base: position 98,730 of record NZ_JBHSSS010000025.1, on the reverse strand, counting down.
CTTGTCGGTGGTGGCCATGGGAGGTCCTTCAGCTCTCGGGGGTGGGTAGTACGGAGTCCAGAACGAGCCCGCCGCCGATCCGTTCCGCGACGGCGGCGAGCCGGGCGCGGGTGATGTCGGCGACGGTGAGCAGCCCGGCGGCGTGGGCGTTCGAGCCGACCCGGGTCGGCTCGGTCGAGTTGATCGACAGGCAGCGCCGCTTGCCGCCGTCCTCGGCGTTCTGCAGCGCGACCGCGTGGCCGGTGGTGCCGCTGCCGGCGAAGAAGTCGAGCACGGTCACGTCGTCGGGCATCGTGCCGAGGATCCGCCGCAGCAGCCCGGTGGGCTTGGGCGACTCGAAGACGTGGCCGACGATCTCCTTGAGCTCGGCGACGGCGGTGTCGGTGGAGCCGACCTCCTCGGCGAGCCAGATCGTGCGCAGCTTCTTGCGGCGGCCGCCGTCGCGGTGCAGCCAGTCCTTCTGGAAGACGTCGACCCGCTGCCCCTGGCGCCCGTTGACGGTGCGGCAGACCAGGTCGTCGGGCCGCTCGTCGATCCGCGGCCGGCTCCACCGCCACACCGCAGGCCGGCCGTCGCCGAAGACCGGCTCGATCTCGACGGCCCCCTCGAACGGTGTCGTCGCGACCCGGCCGGTCGCCGGGTCGCCGTACACCGGGAAGTGCAGGGTGCGGGCCGTGGCGGGGTTGAACTTCTTGTTGGTGTTGCGCAGCGGCAGGTGCCGGTAGCGGCGGCCGTCCGGCGCGGTCAGCGGGAAGTCGCGTTCGTCGACGGCGTCGGGGCTGCTGGCGTCGAGCGCGCAGGTGGCGGCGTCGAGGGCGTAGACGAGGAGGTACTCGTGGCTGGTCGCGAACCCCTTGCCGAGCTGGCGGCCCTTGGCGTTGAGGTTGACCACGACCTGGGCGAGGAAGTTCCGCTCGCCGAAGACGTCGTCCATCAGCAGCCGCAGGTGGGCGGCCTCGTTGTCGTCGATGCTGACGCAGATCGCCGACCGCGAGCTCATCGCCGTCCGCGCCGCCTCGAGCCGCGGCCGCATCATCGCCACCCAGGCCTGGTGGCGGGTGGCGCGACTGCCGATGCCGGTGCCGTGGCGGAAGTCGTCGCGGTAGGCGAAGTCGTTGCCCGTGTTGTACGGCGGGTCGATGTAGACGAGGTCGACCGACCCGGGCTCCAGCCGCGGCAGCACCTCGAGGTTGTCGCCCTCCACGAAGACGTTCCAGACGTCGGAGTCTCGGGAGAAGGGGCTGACGGCCACCCCCGCAGGCTAGTGCGTCACGCGCCCGAAACACGGCTCGCCTAGGGTCCGGTCGTGCCGCTGCTGACGATCACGACCGAGGACCCGCGCGCCGACGACGTACGCCGTCTCCTCGCCCGCCACCACGCGCTGATGCTCGAGCACAGCCCGCCCGAGGGCGTGCACGCGCTCGACGTGGACGGCCTGTGCGACCCGTCGGTGACGTTCGTCGGCGGCCGGGCGGACGGGGAGCTGCTGGCGGTGGGGGCGCTCAAACGGTTGGGTGCTGCGGGGTCCGGTGGTTGGGGCGGGCCGGGCGGGCACGCCGAGCTGAAGTCGATGCACGTGGCGGCGGGGTCGCGCGGCCTCGGGCTGGGCCGGCACGTGCTCGACCACCTGCTCGCGCTGGCTCGTTCCGAGGGGCTGGCGCGGGTCAGCCTGGAGACCGGCTCGATGGCGGCGTTCCTCCCCGCGCGCACCCTTTACGCCTGCGTGGGCTTCCGCGAGTGCGGGCCGTTCGACGACTACCAGCCGAGCCCGTTCAGCACGTTCATGACCCTGGACCTGGAGGTCGGCGCGGGATAGTTCGTGACGTTCGGGTCGCCCGCAGTCCGGCATTGCGACCCGATCGTCACGAACTGTCCGGCACCCGCGTGACCCCGACCGCCCCTGCCGCGTTGTCCCCGCATGCGACCGCTGCGCACCCTCTCCTGCCGCCCCGTCCCTGCCGTCACCGCCGCCCTTGCGGCCTGCGCGTTGGCGGCGGGCCTCCTCGCCGCCCCGGCCCAGGCCGAGTCCGGCTCCGGCGCCCGGGCCGTCGCCCAGGCCGAGCCGTCCGTGACCGACGGCTGCCTCGAGAGCGTCCCCGAGCCGGGCAGCACGGACCCGGTCGAGATCTGCTGGACGCTGTTCCGGCCGGAGGGTGCCACCGCCGACAACCGCGTCCCGATGATCGTGCACAGCCACGGCTGGGGCGGCTCCCGCACGAAGGACCCGGCGGCGTTCGAGCGCTGGCTCGGCGCCGGGTACGGCGTGCTCTCGTTCGACCAGCGCGGCTTCGGCGCCAGCGGTGGCCAGGCGCACGTCGAGAACCCCCGTTACGAGGGCCACGACGTGCGCCGCCTGGTCAGGATGCTCAGCACCCTCGACTGGGTGCAGCAGGACGGCCCGGGCGACCCACGGCTGGGCGCGATCGGCGGCAGCTACGGCGGCGGCTACCAGTTCCTCGGCGCCTTCGAGCTCCTCCGCCGGCACGGCACCCCCGTGTTCGACGCGCTCGCCCCCGAGATCACCTGGTTCGACCTCAACCAGAGCCTCGCCCCCGAGGACGTCGTCCGTACCGAGTGGGCGCTGGCGCTGAGCGCCGCGGCCGCGTCCACGGACGCTCTCCCGCCGCGTGTCTACAAGGCGCTCGCCGAGGGCGCCGCCACCGGCACCTGGCCCGACGGGTCGGTCCCCGGCACCGAGGACATGGAGTCGTTCTTCCGCAAGAATGGTCCCGGCTGGCACGTGAAGCAGGGCCGCCGCCTCGACATCCCGGTGCTCCTCGGCCAGGGCACGACCGACACCCTCTTCAACCTGCAGCAGGGCCTCGCCAACTGGCACCGCGCGCTGACCCCCGCCTCGAAGCGGCGCAGCATCTTCGTCGCCTACAACGGCGGCCACGCGCTGCCCGCGGTGTTCCCCGCCGGCGTCGCCGTCACCTCCGACCCGTGCAGCGAGCAGCTCGCCGGCGACTCGTTCGCCGACCTCGCCCGCCGCTTCATGGACGAGCAGCTCAAGGGCCGCGACACCGGGCTCGCCGGCTACGGCCGGATCCACCTCGCCACCCCGGCCAGCACCTGCACGACCGTCGACAGCGTCGCCCCCTCCGCGTCGTACGACGTGGGGCTGGTCGCCACGCCGACCACCGGGTCGGCGCCGCTCGCCTACCCGGTCGCCGAGGGGCCGATCCGGATCGCCGGGACGCCGCGGATGGTCGGGAAGCTGACCGCGCTCGGCGTGCAGAACCGCGCGTTCTACGGCCTCGCCGTCGGCACCACCCCCGCCGATGCCCGGCTGGTGCAGAACAACGTGCTGCCGCTCAACGAGCCCGGACCGGTGACCGGCGAGAAGCGCCGCGTCGCGCTGCCCTCCGTGGCGGTCGACGTGCCGGAGGGCCAGACGCTGTACGTGCTGGCCAGCGCGGTGAGCGACACCTTCGTCGGCATGAGCAGCCGCACCCCGGGCGCGGTGCTTCTCGAGGACACGAAGGTGAAACTGCCGGTCGTCGGCCGCTGACCGACCTAGGCTGAGCCAGTGCGTGCCCAGTCCCGTCCGTCACTCCGGTCCCATGCCGCCGTCAGGACCGCGGCCGTCCTCACCTGCCTCGCGGTGGGCCTGGTCGCGCTGCTCGCGGCCGGCGCGGTGGACCGCCCGGGCGACGACCGCCGCGCGTCCGGCCGACTCCTGGACGGGGGCGCGGCGGCGAGCGGACTGGTGCTGGCCGCGCAGCAGGACGACCCCAGCCGGCCGCCCGGGCAGACCTCCGAGGGGATCCCCGGCGAGACGGCGGAGCCGCTCGAGCCCGGCGCCACCCTGGGCCGGGTCCGTATCGCCAAGGAGCGCAGCCGCAAGCTCGCCCCCGGCGTCCACTACAAGCGCTGGGACCGGATCGACCGCCGCGGCCGGGTCCGGCTGCACCTGCTCCGGGTCGACCCGAAGGCCAAGGGCGTCAGCCTCGACTACGCCACCGGCACGCTGGTCCCCGAGCGCCGCCCGCTGACGACGCTGCTGGAGGCGGACGCCGCCATCGCCGGGGTCAACGGCGGCTTCTTCGACATCTACGACACCGGCGCGCCGCTGGGCGTCGGCGTCGACCGGGAGCGCGGCTTCCTGCACTCGTCGTACTACACGTGGAACAACACCTTCTCGCTGTCGCGCCGCGGGGTGCCCGCGATCGGCAAGCTGCAGGCGGTCGCGACCATCGCCGAGTACCCCCAGGTCGAGATCAGCAACATCAACTCCCCCCGCGTCCGCGAGGCCAAGGCCGGCATCTACACGGCCGAGTGGGGCTCGACGATGGGCGACCGGATCACCGACGGCCAGACCCGCAACGTGCGGATGGTGCTCATCCAGGACGGGGTCGTCGTCGCCAACCGCACCACCCTGACCAAGGGCAAGCAGATCGAGGGCGTCGTGCTCGTCGGCCGCGGCCCCTCCGCCGAGCAGCTCGCCGAGCTCCGGGTCGGCACCGCCGCGACGGTGACCTGGAAGCTCCCCGGCCGCCACAGGATGGCGATCAGCGGCGAGAAGGTGCTGGTCCGCGACGGGAAGCGCAAGGTCCGCGAGGACACCCAGCTCCACCCCCGCACCGCCGTCGGCATCGACCGCAAGGGACGGGTCATGCTCCTCGTCGCCGACGGCCGCTCCGAGAAGAGCCGCGGGCTCACCCTCAAGGAGCTGGCCAAGCGGCTCCAGGAGGAGGGCGCGGTGGACGCGCTCAACCTCGATGGCGGCGGGTCCACGACCATGGCGGCCGTCAACGCCAAGGGCAACCTCCGCGTGACCAACAACCCCTCCGACGGCGACCAGCGGTCCATCCCCGACGGCATCGCCGTCACCGTCCGCGGCCGCGGCTGAGCCCCGTCCGGGAGCTCTCCGGGCACGTGGCAGGCTCTCGGGCGTGCCCCGCTTCTCCCGCGCCGAGCTCGAGTTGTTCCGCGACGCCGAGGTCCCCGACCTGCTCCCCGACCGGGAGGGCTCGCACCTGCGGCTGCTCTTCGTCGGGATCAACCCCGGGCTGTGGACCGCGGCCACCCAGACCCACTTCGCGCACCCGGTCAACCGCTTCTACCCCGCGCTGCTGCGCGCCGGCATCATCACCGAGCCGGTCGACCCGTCCGCGGGGATGACCGACGAGGACCGCGACCGGCTGCGGGCCCGCGGCATCGGCATCACCAACCTGGTCCGCCGCGCCACAGCCCGTGCCGACGAGCTCGGCGCCGCCGAGCTCCGCGAGGGCGGCCAGCGGCTGCGGGCGCTGGTGGCCGAGCGGGCGCCGCGGGTCGTCGCGGTCGCCGGCATCACCGCCTACCGCAGCGCCTTCGGCGACCGCCGGGCCGTCCTGGGCCGGCAGCCGGAGCCGTTCGAGGGCGCTGAGCTGTGGGTGGTGCCGAACCCGAGCGGGCTCAACGCCCACGAGACGGTCGACTCCCTCGCGGTCGCGTACGCCGAGCCGGCGCGCGCCGCGGGCATCCTCCCGGCGGAACCCTCGGAAGCGCCGGACGGTCAGCTGCGCGCGGCCCCGTAGCCCAGCACGGCGGCCAGCCCCAGCGCGCTGCGCGGCGCGTACGCCGCCCGCCACAGCCCGCCATGCGCCGCGGCGTACGCCTCGTCCTGCCAGGGGTGGTCGTGCCGCGGCCCGCCGCCAGTGTGCAGGTCGTGGACCAGCAGCGCGGCCATCAGCACGTTGGAGGTGGCCGGCTCGAAGACCTCGACCCCGAACCGGTGGGCGCCGACGTACGCCGCCGCGAGCGCGCGGTTCTTGACGACGGACCGGGTGCGGGTGGGCGGCGCGACGTTGAGCGAGACCAGCCCGCCGGCGGCGCGGGCGGACGTGGCGCGCCACCGCTGCAGCCGCTTGGCGAGGGCGTAGTTGGGGCCCTGCTGGGCGACGAGGCTGTCGTTGATGCCCGGGTCCGAGCCCGGCGCGTAGGCGCGGCGGAGCAGCCGGCCGGCGCTGACCGCGCGCAGCGGCCGGCCCACCAGGCGCGCGCCTCGGGAGCGGCCCTCGTAGGCGCGGACGGACTGTGCGACCGCGTCGCCGGGCACCGCGAACACGTCGGTCGGTGTCGCCAGGAACGCCAGCGCGGTGTCCTCGCGGCCGGCCAGCAGCCGGGTGGTGAGGTCGTCCACGGCCACCGAGACCCGGACGTTGTCGGCGCCGTCGGCGTACACGTAGTTGCCGAGCACCAGCCGGCCGTCGAGCCCGGAGAGCCACTCGGCGATCGCGGGGACGTCGGTGGTGAGGTCGGCGCCGAGGTGCGCCGGGTCGGGGGTGACCCTGCGGTCGTCGCGCGCGGGGACGAGCAGCCGGCCGGCGCCGGCGCGACCCGCGTCGAGCACCCGCTCCCACAGCCCCGGCCGGGGCAGGTCGACGGCGGCGACGGTGGCGCCCCACCGCAGCAGCGCGCGCAGCGGGCCCATCTCGGCGCCCGCGCCGAGGACCGCGACGGTGCGCCCGTCCAGCCGCAGCCAGCCGGGGTTCGCCATCACCGTCGCGACGGCCTCGCGCACGGACGGCTCGACCACCCCCCCTCGACCCACGCGTCGAGCCGGCGACGCAGGTCGTCGCCGCGCAGCCTGTCGCCGTGCCAGGGCAGCGACAGCTCGGTCTCCGGGGCGTCGGTGCCGCGGACCACGCTGGTGCGCAGCCCGTCGGCCGGGCCGGCGTCGGCGTCGTGCGGCCAGTCGGCGAGCGGGTGCTCCTCCCCCGCGCCGTCGACGACGACCATCCGCGCCCGCAGGGACGCCAGCCCGCCGTCGGCGATCCGCACCGCCGCGTCCGGGGACGTCAGGCCCGCCTCGACCAGCCGCCGGAAGTGGGTCAGGTAGCCGGCGCGCCAGTTCGTCTCCTGCTCCGCGGCCAGCGCCCCGGCCGGGTCGACCTCGCGCAGCGCGTCGGCGACCACGGCGCGGCCGACCGCGGCCGTGCTGCGCCGGCCGTCGGCGTACGGGAACGCGACCCCGGCCGGCGTCGCGCGCCCCTCCCCGTGCTCGGTCACCGTGGATGTCACCTGGGGAAGGTCTGGTCCTTGCCCAGCACGGTCAGCCCGTCCTCGACGACGAACCCGCGGGCCCTGTCCTCATCGGGGTCCACGCCGATCCGCATGTTGGGCGGGATGACGACGTTCTTGTCGAGGATCGCGTTGCGCACCACCGCGCCGGCCCCGACGCAGACGCCGTTCATCAGCACCGAGTCGCTGACCTGCGCACCGGAGAGCACCTGCACCGACGGCGACAGCACCGAGCGGTGGACCGTGCCGCCGCTGACGACGACGCCCGGCGCGAGCAGCGCGTCGCTGGCGGCGGCCGGCTGGCCGCCGTCTCCCTGGGCGAGCTTGGCCGGCGGCTGCGGGCCGTAGGAGGTGTAGATCGGCCAGTCGAAGTTGTAGAGGTTGAAGATCGGCAGCGGCGAGACGACGTCCATGTGGGCGGCGTAGTAGGAGCCGATCGTCCCGACGTCGCGCCAGTAGCCGTGGTCGCGCTTGGTGGCGCCGGGCACCTCGTTGTCCTTGTAGTCGTAGACGGCCGCGTCGTTGCGCCGCACGAACGCCGGCACGATGTCGCCGCCCATGTCGTGGTTGGAGCCGTCGAGCTCGGCGTCGCGGGTGACCGCCTCGACCAGCGCGTCGGCGTCGAAGACGTAGTTGCCCATCGAGGCGAGGATCTCCTCGGGGCTGTCTGGGAGGCCCGTGGGATCGGTCGGCTTCTCGAGGAACTCCCGGATCCGGCGCGGGTCGTCGGGGTTCACGTCGATGACGCCGAACTGGTCGGCGAGCCCGATCGGCTGCCGGATCGCGGCGACGGTGCAACCGGCGCCCGACTCGATGTGCTGCTCGACCATCTGCGAGAAGTCCATGCGGTAGACGTGGTCGGCGCCCACCACCACGATGATGTCGGGCCGCTCGTCGCGCACCAGGTTGAGCGACTGGTAGATCGCGTCGGCGCTGCCGAGGTACCACCGCTTCCCCACCCGCTGCTGCGCCGGCACCGGGGTGACGTAGTTGCCGAGCATCGTCGACATCCGCCAGGTCTGCGTGACGTGACGGTCGAGGCTGTGCGACTTGTACTGCGTCAGCACGACAACCTGCAGGAAGCCGGAGTTGACGACGTTGGACAGCGCGAAGTCGATGAGCCGGTAGATCCCCGCGAACGGCACCGCCGGTTTCGCCCGGTCCGCCGTCAGCGGCATCAGCCGCTTGCCCTCACCTCCCGCGAGCACGATGGCGAGCACGTTCCGTCGGGAGGGCCTGCGCTTGGCGGACGTCATGTCGCACACGCTAGCGATGTCGCGCGGAGGTCGTCAGGGGTAGTTTCAGGGACGTGCGAGTCGACGTGCTGAGCAAGGAGTACCCGCCCGAGGTCTACGGCGGCGCCGGGGTCCACGTGGCCGAGCTGGTCCGCGCGCTGCGCGACCGGTCCGACGTGGAGGCCCGCGTGCACGCCTTCGGGGCGCCGCGCGACGAGGCCGGCACCGCGTCGTACGCCGAGCCCGCGGAGCTGGCGGGCGCCAACGCGGCGCTGCGGACGCTGGGCGTCGACCTGGCGATCGCGGACGCCTGCGCCGGGGCCGACCTCGTCCACTCCCACACCTGGTACGCCAACATGGCCGGCCACCTCGCAGCGCTGCTGCACGGCGTCCCGCACGTCGTCAGCGCGCACTCGCTCGAGCCGCTGCGGCCGTGGAAGGCCGAGCAGCTCGGCGGCGGCTACGCCGTCTCGTCGTGGGTCGAGAGGACGGCGTACCTCGACGCCGCCGCGGTGATCGCCGTGAGCGCGGCGATGCGCGACGACGTGCTGCGCTCCTACCCCGACATCGACCCGGCGAAGGTGCACGTCGTGCACAACGGCATCGACACCACCGACTGGGCGCCGTCCGACGACCCCGACCGGGTGCGCTCGCACGGCGTCGACCCTGACCGGCCGTCGGTGGTGTTCGTCGGCCGGATCACCCGGCAGAAGGGGCTGCCGCTGTTCCTGCGCGCCTGCGCGGAGCTGCCGCCGGAGGTGCAGATCGTGCTGTGCGCCGGCGCCCCGGACACCCCCGAGATCCAGGCCGAGGTGGAGATGCTGGCCGCGGGCCTGGCGTCGTCCCGCGACGGCGTGGTGTGGATCCGGGAGATGCTGCCGCGGCCCGACGTCGTCGCGCTGCTGTCCGCGGCGACGGCGTTCGCGTGCCCGTCGATCTACGAGCCGCTCGGGATCGTCAACCTCGAGGCGATGGCCTGCGAGACCGCGGTGGTCGCCACCGCCACCGGCGGCATCCCCGAGGTCGTCGTGCCGGGCGAGACCGGGCTGCTGGTCCCGATCGACCAGGCCACCGACGGCACCGGCACTCCCCTCGACCCGGACAAGTACGTCGCCGACTTCGCCGCCGCGCTCACCGAGGTCGTCGGCGACCCCGACAAGGCGGCCGAGATGGGCCGCGCCGGCCGGCAGCGCGCCACCGACCACTTCTCCTGGCCGGCCATCGCCGAGAAGACCGTCGGGGTCTACTCCTCCGTGCTCGGCTGACGCCGACCCGTCCCGGCGCCCGGCCCGGGGCCTGTGGAGAGCCGGATGCGCCGGACCGCGCCCCGGCTCAGGGTGGGGGCATGACCACTGAGCCCTTCCGCCCCACCATCCGCACCCAGGCCGACCTGCAGGCCGCCTGGCAGCACCTGCTCCAGCCGCTCGGCTTCCGCGACCGCAGCCTCTGGGTGATGTACCTCGACGAGCACGACCGGCCCTCGCCGCAGCTCGTGGAGATCGCCGAGGTCCCCGAGCGGCTCGACGCCGAGGTGCTCGCCGGCTTCGCCGACTTCGTGGCCGACGCCCACGACGCGTCGCACCGGGTCGCGGTGCTGCTCAGCCGCCCCGGCGGCAGCGCGCTCACCCCGGCCGACCTCACCTGGGCCCGCGACCTGTACGACGCCTTCCGCGCCGCCGGCGTCCCGACCGAGGTGCTCCACGTCGCCACCGACACCGCCGTGGTCCCCGTCCCGATGGACGAGGTGGCCCTGCCCGAGTCCGCCTGACCGCTCTCCGCCCTGCGGGAGCCCGCGGACGTCATACGGTCCGGTCGTTATAGCGACCGGACCGTATGACGTTGCGGGTCACCGAGCCTTGGGGCCTCGGGCGATCAGCCGGAGGTGCTGGTGAGGTGCGGCGCGGCCGACCGAACGGCGAGGTCGAACGGCTCCCCGGTCGTGGTGACCGTGCCGCCGACGTCCTGCCAGGGCCCACCGTCGACGCGGTAGCGGGCGGTCCACGTGGTGTCCACGCGCGCCTGCAGGCGCGGGTCGGCGTCGTCGTAGCGGTGCGTGATCAGCTCGTGCACCGGGGTGCCGCGCCGCCACGGCTTGCCCGGCCAGTCGGTCACCTGGACCGTGCCGTCGCCGTTGACCCAGCGGAACTCCGCGGGCCGGATGTCCAGCTCCACCCGGTGGCCCAGCAGCCCGATCGTGCGCGTGAAGGGCTGCGCCTGCGTGGAGAAGATCGTGTCGAGGTTGACCAGGGTGACGCCGCCCGGCGGCTGGATGGACACCCGGGACGCCGGCACGGGGACCCGCTGGAACGCGCGCAGCACGTCGGCCTGGGTCACCTGCTGCGCGGTCGGCCCCTCGCCGCGGTCGAAGCAGGTCTCACCCACCGGCTCGTTCACACCGTCAGCCCGATGGGCCCAGACCGTGAAGAGCCGCCCTCGGTTCTTGTCGCCGCAGCGCATCTGGCCCCCGCAGCCATAGAAATCAGCGCCAGCAATGCCTTCACCGCGCACGCAAAGAGGAACGTAGCTGTACGTCGTCGTCGTTGTGGACGCTTGGCTCGCTTCGCTGGTGGCGGATGGCTGCTCCGACTTGGTGATCGATACGTCGAACCAGTCATCCTCGGGAGTGGTGCTCACATCTGGATCCGCTTGCGCAGGACCCCCTAGAGCCGCGAGAACCAAGACGGTGGGGCCAAGCAGCCGCCACTTCATTCGACCATCACCAGCTCGCGCATCCTCCACTGGTGCTGACGCCATTCGAGTTCAGCCGTGAGCGTCGCGACCCCGCCAGGGAACTTCTGCGTCGGTCCCGACGCCGGGGCGACGGTCTGCGGACTGCGCCGGACTCGCATCGCGATTCGACCTTCTGACGGCGACAAGCCGCTGACAGGGTTTGCCTCGACGACTCGCCAGCCCTCGCTCCTCAGGACTCCACCACTGCCGTACAGCTCGCTCAACTGCTCCATGAAACCCGCACAGCTCTTGCATGACCGAGCGCTCAGCGACCGCAGATCGGCGATGTCACCGGTGCTCTGAGCCTCGTTGAACTCATCGACCCAGTGCTTCGCGAACGCGACCGCCCCCGCCTCGGTCCGCCTCTCCCACGGCTCCCTGGCCGGCTCGGCCGGCTCCGTCTCCGTCGGCGTGGCGGACGGGGCCGAGAACTCCGGCTCCGGGTCCGCTGAGCAGCCGGCGGCGAGAACCACGGCGGCACACACCGCCGCCCCTGCGCGAACCCACTGATGAGCCGCACGACGCCCGATCGTCATGGGATCCCCCTTCCCGAGCCGCGCCGCCCGGAAACCGCGGCGCGCCCGTCACGCTACGGAACAACGACCCCGGCCTCCAGACGTGACGGTGAAGGCTGTGGAGGGCCCGGTTCTCCACAGGCCGGGAGCAGGGCGCTTTCGCGGACACCGGTCGACCGGGCAGCCTCGGAGCATGACCCTGCAGCTGGACCACGCGTCGTTCGACCGCACCGTCGCCGACCTCCGGGCCACGGCCGACGAGCTGCGCGCCACGCAGCGCCGGCTCGAGGACGAGGCGACGACGTTCCTCGACGGCGGCTGGCGCGGGGCCGCCGCCGACTCCTTCGCCGAGGGGTGGGCGGAGTGGCGCGCGGGCGCGGCCGACGTGCTGGACGGCCTCGCGGCGATGGCCGCCCTGCTCGCGGCAACCCACCGCGACCTGACCTCCACCGACCTCGCGGCGGGCGCAGGGCTCGACGCCGTCGCCGCCCGCATCGTCGAGAGGCTGGGCCGGTGACCGCGGGGTCGACGGCCTACGAGGTCGACCTCGACGCGCTGCTCGCGCTGGTCGACCGCATGGCCGCCTGCGAGGCCGACCTCCACCACGCGGCCCAGCGAGTGCGGGGTCGGGTGGCCGCCCTCCACGCCACCTGGGACGGCACCGCCGCAGACGCCCACACCGCAGCCCAGCTCGAGTGGGAGCGCGGGCTCGACGCGATGCGCGACGGGCTGGCCGCGATGCGCGCGGCGGCGACGACCGCGCACGACAACTACTCCGCGGCGGCCGCGACGAACACCCGGATGTGGCAGGCCGTGGGCTAGCGGGCCGTCGGCCAGCAGGCAACCGGGCAGGTCGAGCCCGTCCGGCGTCAGGGCCCCGGATTCCCCATGTACCCGGGGCCCCGGCGCACGGGCGCCACCGAGTAGAGCAGCCGCCACGCCGCACCAGGGCGAGGCGCACCGGGGCGACACCCATTCGTGACCGTCGCCGACCTCCCCCGCCGCCGGCCCGGCGAGTGGCAGTCTCGACCGCGTGAGCGCAGGCTTCCCGCCGATCGAGCCGCCCCACGAGCGCAACGTGCTGGGGGGCGACCTCGAGCCGTGCGGCACCGACCCGATGACCGGGTTCCACCGCGACGGCAGCTGCACCTGCGGCCCGCAGGACGTCGGAGTGCACGCCGTCTGCGCGGTCGTAACGCGGCAGTTCCTCGACCACCAGCGCGCCGTCGGCAACGACCTCGTGACACCCCGGCCCGAGTGGCAGTTCCCCGGCCTCGAGCCCGGGGACCGGTGGTGCGTGGTCGCGGCCCGCTGGCTGCAGTCCTACGAGTCGGGGGTGGTGGCGCCGGTCGTCCTCGCCTCGACCAGCGAGCGGGCCCTCGAGATCATCCCGCTCGAGCTGCTGCAGGAGGCAGCGGTCGACGTGCCGCCGGACCTCAGCGGCCTCTGAGCCGGACCTGCCGCGGCCTCAGCCGCTGGCCGGTACGACGTGCGCGTCCGGCCCCGGGTAGGTCAGCCCCTCGTGCCCGTCCGACCACCTGACGACGTACGGCGGTCCGCCGTCCTCGCCCCGCACCTCCAGGACCTCGCCCTCGTGGCGAGGCTCATCCACATGCTTGCCCTCGACGACCAGGCGGTCGCCCACGTTCGCGCGCATCCCGACACCTCCGCAGCCTCACGTCCACGATGCTCCGCGTGTCCCGCGCCCGCAAGGGCGGTGTCGGTGCCACACGCCAGGTAAAGAGATGGCAACAGGACGTCAACAAATCGTCCACAGCCCTCCCACATCTGCGCGGGTCAGATACCGGCCGCGCGGCGACATCCCTAATTTGGGGTATGCCGGGTCCGGGGGGACAGGCAGTGCCGGGGAAGGGGATCACTCATGAGCGTCCTGCACGCGGAACGCTCGCACACGACGAGCGCTGGCTCGTCGACGTGCGACTCCTACGGCCCGGGTCACCAGCTCCACTGGACGCAGTGGAAGGCGGCGTCGAGCGCCCCGGCGTTCCGCGTGACCCGGATCGTCGACCACGAGGACTACTTCGAGTTCCACATCGTCGACGAGCCGCCGCTCAAGTGGAGCCACCACGAGCCCGACCGGCTCCGCGAGGCCCTGGCGGCCGCCGAGCACATCATCGAGGTCTGCCCGCGATACCGCGCCCTGCGCATCGACGGTCACTGGTTCAACTGCGCGCCGCAGGAGCTGCACATCGCGCTCTGCGGCTAGCCCCCACGCTGCGCGACCGAACCAGCCCGTCGTTCCTCCGCCCGCTCACCTGTCCCGAGCGGGCGGAGCTTCGTTCTCCCGTCACGGGTGCCACTGGAGCCGTCGGTCCGACCAACTCCGGTCCCTCGCCACGGTGACCTAGGGCTCTGCCCCGCCCCGCCGGCCCCGGCGAGCGTGGAGGTGTCACACCCGCCGGCCCGGGAGCTTCCGTGAGCGCCTCCACCCACCCCGTCCCCGCCCTTCCCCCGCCGTACCCCGTCCGGGTCGACGCAGCCCTCGACGAACGGCTCAGCCGCGGTCTGTGGCTGGTCAAGTGGCTGCTGGCGGTGCCGCACTTCCTCGTCCTCGTGCTGCTGTGGGCGGCGTTCTTGGTGCTCAGCGTCGTCGCGCTCGTGGCGATCGTGGTGACCGGGCGCTACCCCCGCGGCATCTTCGACTTCAACGTCGGCGTGCTGCGGTGGACCTGGCGGGTCACCTACTACTCCTACGGCGGGCTCGGCACCGACCGGTACCCGCCGTTCACGCTCGCCGAGCGGCCCGACTACCCCGCCCACCTCGAGGTCGCCTACCCGGAGCACCTCTCGCGCGGGCTGGCGCTCGTGAAGTGGTGGCTGCTGGCCATCCCCCACTACCTCGCCGTCGCCATCTTCGTCAGCGGTGGCTGGTACGCCGGGTCGCAGCTCCGGAACGACCCGCAGGCGGGCGGCATCGGGCTGATCACGCTGCTGGTGCTGGTCGCGGCCGTGGTCCTGCTCTTCACCGGCCGCTACCCCCGTGCCGTGTTCGACCTCGTGCTGGGCCTGAACCGGTGGGTGCTCCGGGTCGCGGCGTACGCCGCCCTCATGACCGACGTCTACCCGCCGTTCCGGCTCGACATGGGTGGCGCCGACCCCGGAGGGAAGCTGGCGGTCGGGCAACGCTCGGCCGCACCGCCCGCCGGGCCCGTCGGTCCGCCCGCGTCGCCGATCTGGCCGCCTCCCGCCTCGCAGCCGGGCGCGCCCCCGTCAGCCGGCCGCCCGCCTCGCCCACCGGACAACGGGCCCCGGCGGTTCGGCGCCGGCCGGGTCGTCGCGGTCGTGCTCAGCGCGCTCGCGGTCCTGGTCGCGCTGGGGCTGCTCGCCGCCGGGACCACGCTGCTGGTGGTGGACAACGCGGTCCGCGACGACGACGGCTTCCTGAGGACCGACAGCGTCCAGGTCTCCTCCCCCGGCCACGCCGTGGTCTCGGAGTCGATCGACCTCGCCGACGGCTCGGCCGTGGTGGGGCTCCCGTCGCGGTGGCTCGGCGAGGTGACGCTGGTCGCCGACGCCGCCCCCGGCGAGGACGTCTTCGTCGGCGTCGCACGGACCGCGGACGTCGACTTCTACCTGACGGGCGTCGCCCACTCGGTCGTGGTCGAGCCCGGCGCGGGCGCGGACCAGCCGGTGGCCACCCGGTTCGAGGCCGGCGGCTCACCAGCGCTGGCGCCCACCGAGGCCGACTTCTGGGTCGTGTCCGCGACCGGACCCGGCCGGCAGGACGTGGTCTGGGACGCGACCGGGGGCAGCTGGACTCTGGTCGTGATGGCCGGCGACGGCACGGCACCGGTGCAGGCCGACGTGGCCGTCGGGGCGGAGGTCCCGGCGCTCGGCGGGTTCGCGGTCGGGCTGCTGGTGGCCGGCGGGCTGCTGCTGCTCGTCTCGGTCGCGCTGCTGCTCGTGGCCGCGCAGGGCTCGCGAGAGCGGATCTGAGCCGGGCCGGCCCTCAGCCGTCCTCGTCCGGCGCCCCGGACGGCGGCGGCCCGTCGTCCTGCAGCCGCGCGTGGAGCCGCGACCTGACCTCCTCCGGCGTGACCTGCGCACGCCGGCGCTGGTCGCGCGCGATGATGGCCCCGGTGGCCGCCACACCGGCGATCCCCGCAACCCCGAGCAGACGCCACAGCCTCACGTGACAGGACTCCCTCCGTGACCGACAGCCGGCTGACCCTGGACGAGGCCGTCGACCTCACCCGTACCGGCGACCTGTGGCTCTTCCGCGGCCACACCGCCGCCGACCACGCTATCCGGGTCCTCACCAACGCGCCGGTCAACCACGTCGGGATGGCCGTCGTCCTCGAGGACCTGCCGCCGCTGATGTGGCACGCGGAGCTCGGCAAGGGGCTCGAGGACGTGTGGACCGGCACCCACCACCGTGGCGTGCAGCTCCACGACCTGCGGCAGGCCGTCGAGCAGTGGACCGGGCGCTACGACCAGCGCGCCTGGCTGCGCCAGCTCGACGCGGAGGTCACCCCGGAGATGGAGGACGCGGTGCTCAAGACCATTGCCCGCCTCGACGGCACTCCCTTCCCCGCCACCGCCGCGCTGGTCGGCCGCTGGGCCCGCGGCCGGGTACGCCGCCAGGCCAGCGCCGAGATGACCTACTGCGCCGAGGTGGTCGCCGCGACGTACGTCGCCATGGGCCTGCTCGACGAGGGCATCCCCACCAACTACTACGACCCCGGCCGGTTCTGGTCCGGCGACGAGCTGCGGCTGCTGAAGGGTGCCCGGCTCGGCGAGGAGATCCGCGTCGACGTCTGACGCGGCAGGGTCTCGACGGGCTCGACCTCCGTAGGGTCACCGCCCTGCCCAACCCACGCCGGTCGAGCCCGTCGAGACCATCGCCGCACGGTCACGGCCCCGCCCAACCACACGTCGGTCGAGCCCGTCGAGACCATCGCCGCACGGTCACCGCCCTGCCCAACCCACGCCGGTCGAGCCCGTCGAGACCATCGCCGCACGGTCACGGCCCCGCCCAACCACACGTCGGTCGAGCCCGTCGAGACCATCGCCGCACGGTCACCGCCCCGCCCAACCCACGCCGGTCGAGCCCGTCGAGACCATCGCCGCACGGTCACCGCCCTGTCCAGCCCGCGCCGGTCGGGCCCGTCGAGACCATCGCCGCACGGTCACCGCCCTGCCCAACCCACGCCGGTCGAGCCCGTCGAGACCATCGCCGCACGGTCACCGCACTGCCCAACCCACGCCGGTCGAGCTCGTCGAGACCATCGCCCCGCCCACCTCGCCAGGTCTCGACGGGCTCGACCACCGTCGGTCACCGCCCTGCCCTCTCCCACCCCTGTGGAGGGCGCGGGCAGGGCGGCGCGGATCGGGGCACGATGCGCGGCGTACCGAGGAGGTGCCCGTGACAGCCGAGTCATCCGACCCTGACGTCGAGGCCATGCTCGACCTCTACCCGACCGTCGCCGCCGTGCTCCGCGACCGCGGCACCCTGCCGCTCGACGCCCTGGTCGCACACACGACGCTGCGCCACCGCGGCGGCGAGGTCGACCCGCGGCACGTCGTCCGGCTGGTCGCCGTCGACCCCACGCTGGTGGTCCGCCCGGACCGCCGGGTCTCGTGGCTGGGCGAGGTGCTCGACGGCGTCGTGCTCACCCACCGGGTCCGCGGCCGCACGTCCGGCCGCGTGCTGTGGACGGGCGTCAGCGCCGCACCGCTGTTCGAGCTGGCCGTCGAGGGGCCGCTCCCCCTCGCCGGCGGCGGCCAGGTCGCCGCGGGCGGCACCGACGCGAAGACCCTGCTCGGGCCGGACGGCTGGCTGCCCGAGCTCGGACCCGGGGACCTGCTCGCGCTGCGCTGGTACGACGGCACGCTCGAGGTCACCCGGCCGACCGAGGACGACCTGGCCGACGCGGCGCAGCAGCACGCCACCCGGGCCCTGCTGCTCGACCACTGGGAGCCCGAGGCCTGCTGCCCCGGCGACCCGCCCCGCACCCGGCGGGCGACCGCGCTGACCCACTGCCTCGGCCAGGCACGGCTCGAGGACCCCGACCTGCTGGCCGTGCCGCACCCGCCGCTGGAGGAGCTGCTCGCCGACGTCCTGAGGGCCCAGCCTCCCGAGTCCGGACCGCCGCAGCTTGTCCTTCTCCCCGGCGGCGCCGGCCCGGTATCCGCCCGTCCGGACGCGAACGACCCCCAGCCCGCTTGAGCCGTCAGGGCAGGGAAGCGCCGGCGCAGCGGGCTTGCCCCTTGCCCGCCGCGCCGGCACGTCACCGGGTGCTCCCTCCGGCGACGCCCCCTGCGGGGCTACGGTGAGACCGTCACAGTCACCGTCGCCGTGTCGGCGTTGCCCCACCCGTCCGTGACCGTCAGCGTCACGGTGTACGTGCCTCCTGCCGCGAAGGTCCAGCTCGGCGAGGAGGAGGTGCTGGTCCCGACGCCGTCGCCGAAGTCCCAGGCGTAGCCGAGCGAGTCACCCTCGTCGGGGTCGGTCGAGGTCGCACCGCTGAAGCTGCAGGTCAGGCCCCAGCACGTCGGCGGCGTGATCACCGCGTCCGGCGCCGCATTGCCCGGCGGCTGCGTGATGGTGACCGGGTCCAGCGTCACGGTCGACGAGATCCCGTACTCGTCGGTGACCGTCAGCTCCGGGGTGAACGTGCCCTCGAAGGTGAAGAAGTGCTCCTCCAGGGCGTCCGACCCGCCGCGGCCGTCGCCGAAGCTCCACGCGTAGTCCAGCGTCGACGCTGTCTCGTCGGTGCTGCCGCGGCCGTCGAAGGTGCACTGGTTTTCCGTGCACGCGACGGTCCCGACCGCCACCGGCGGGTTGTTCGCGGCCGGCGAGCTGACCGTCACCGTCACCTCCCGTGGCGAGTCGGGGTAGAGACCGTGGTGGTCGACCGGGCGCACCCGCACGACGTACGTGCCGTCGTTGATCACCGGCGAGGTGTAGGAGTAGTTCGACCCCGGCGAGCCCGCGCTGGTCAGGAACGCGTTGACCCAGCGCTCCGAAGAGCTGAAGCTGCCGCTGCTGGACATGTACTCGCCGGCCTCGTTGACGATCGCGATCTCCACCTCGGCGATCGAGGTGTCGTCCTCGGCGCGTCCGGTCACCACGATCCTCGACTCCGTGAACGAGTCACCGTCGTTCGGTGAGGCGAGCTCGGGCCACAGCCAGGGCAGCGGGTCGCCCGGGTACACGCTGTACCGCGCCGTCGCCCCGGAGGTCGACAGGTCCCACTGCCCGACGGTGTCGACGGCGTACACGGTCACCGAGTAGTCGCCGTTCATCGGCAGGTCCACCGAGAGCGACCACGTCGTCGACGTCCCGCCCGGCGTGCCCAGGACTGCGTCGAGCGTCGCGAACGCCGGGTCGAGCGAGCCGTCGGGCTGCAGGTAGCGGTCGGTGTCGTTCTCGTCGATCGCGACCATCACCCGGTCCACGCCGTTGTCGTCGGTCGCGGTGCCCGTCAGGTCGAGGCGCAGCACGTCGGACGTCTGGTTGCCCGGCAGGTCGATGAGCGCGTTGGGCTCGGCGTCGCCCGGCACCGTCACGTAGATCTTGACCCACAGCCGCGTGCTGCTCGGCGAGGACAGACCGGTGTCGTCGATGCCGCGCACCAGCAGGTCGTAGTTGCCGGGCACGAGGTCGGCCGGCGGCGTCCACGTCCAGTTGACGGTCGGCGAGTTCGTCCCGGGCGGCGAGATGATGTCCCACCCGAGCTGTACGTCGCTGCCCCACGTGCCGTCGGCCGACATGTTCTCCCGGGTCGTGGTGTTGCGCCAGATGACCTCGACGATGGTGACGTTGGTGTCGTCGGTGACCGTGCCGCTGAAGGTCGGCCGGGTGCCCGGCTCCATCGTCAGGGTCGGCCGGATCGGCGGGTTCACCGTCACCGGCGCGTTCATGGTCACGACCGGGGTCTGGCCCGTCGAGGACACGGTGTACTCGCGCCGTGCCCACCGGGCGTCGGGCTGGCCGATGGTGTCGATCGCGAGCGCACCGATCTTCCACTCGCCCTCGTGCGGCAGGTCGACGTCGAACCGCCAGGTGGTGTCCACCGCGCCCACCACGTCCGGCTGGATCCGGTGCGTCGTGAAGGCGTCCACCATCGTGCCGTCGGGGGTGAGGTACTGCCGGGCGTCCTGGTCGAACAGGTAGATGAGGACCGCGTCCACGCCCTTGTCGTCGGTCGCGGTGCCGCGCATCACCCAGGACGTGGACTCCTGCAGCGTCGTGCGCGGCGAGTCGATCCGGGTGTTCGGGGTGAGGTCCTCGTAGTTGTAGGACTCGAGCTTCTTCTCCGCCTTCACCGGGTCGCGGCCGCCGCCGTTCTGGAAGGTGCGGGCCCGCACGATCAGCTCCCGGGCGTCGGGGATCGTCACCGGCAGGGTCCAGGGCGTCACGCCGCCGCTGGGCGTCCCGAGCTCCGCGTTGATCGTGTTGAACGAGCCCCACGACTGCATGTCGTCCTGCAGGTACTGGTTGGCGCTGGCGTGCTTGATCTCGACCGCCACCCGGTTCACGCCGTTGGCGGCTGTGGCGGTGCCGGTGAAGATGTGCTCCTCGCCGGTCGCGAGCACCCGTCCCTGGATCGGGGTGTCGATCGTGGTGTCGGGGTTGCTGGGCGCCGGCAGGTCGTCGAAGTCGAAGAACGCCACGCGGCCGACCGGCTCCCCGCCCTGCCGTCCGGCGTCACCGCCGGTGATCAGGCCGTGCGGGGTGGCGATCATGGCCTTGTTGCCCTCGAACGAGTTCGAGCCGGGGTGCCACTCCATCGCGAAGCCGTCCTCGGGGGTCAGCGCCGCCAGGTGGTCACGGCGTACGACGGTGTCGCCCAGCGCGTACGCCGAGAGGCCCTGGCCGGTGCCGTAGCCGACGTTGTCGAGGCCCGGCCACGGGTCGGGTGCGGTGGGCGACTCGGCCCACTGCATGTGCCCGCCGATGTAGACGGCGACTTCGGTGATCGCGATCGAGTAGATCGAGTCGAAGGCGCGGGAGATCCACAGCGGCTGGACGTCGGGTCCGACCGCGTCGATCGGGAACGCGATGCCGGTGTCGTTGATCGGCGGCCGGTCGCCGCCGCCGCCGCTGCCGACCACGAAGTAGGAGTCGTCGGGCGAGATGTCTCCGGGGTAGATCCGCTGGACGCCGCCGACGTTCTGGAGGTTGTCCTCCCACAGCCGGGTGCGCCACGGCAGCAGCTGCTTGGTCGCGGTGTCGATGAGGCCCACGCCGTAGCGGTTCTGGCCGTCGATGCGCCGGGCGGTGTGCACCACGAGCAGCTTGGTGTTGTCGTGGGTGAGCCGCAGCTGCTGCACCTGGATGACGCCGTTGACGCCGATGCCGCCGGCGAGCTGGTTGTCGAAGCCCGTGTCGGTGTCGCCGGTGTCCGCGTCCAGCGCGGCGAGGCCGACCAGGTCGACGCCGCCGATCCGGCTGAACCGGCCACCGACGTAGAGGTAGTCGTCGGAGACCTCGAGCGCGGTGACGCGGCTGTTGGCGTTGGCCTGGAACGACGCGACCGGGGCGCCGGTCGCCGGGTCGAGCTCGGCGATCTTGCGCTTGGTCACGCCGTTGACCTGGTTGAAGGAGCCGACCACGAAGAGCCGCTCGTGGTCGGGCGAGGCCTCGACCGCGAGGACGCCGGCGCCGCCGCCGGTGAACGTCGGCCGGAAGCCGAGGTCGATGAGCCCGGTGTTCAGGTCGAACGCGAGCAGCTTGGGCTGCTGGATCCGCGCGCCGTTGCCGGCCACGTTGATGGCGCTGCCGAACGTGCCGGCAACGTACGCGCGGTCACCCATCACCTCGATGTCCCAGATCTCGCCGTCCGTGATCCGGGGCATCGAGGTGTTGGGCCGCTCCGGCACGAGGCCGGAGTGCCCGGGCACGGGCTGATCCGTACCCGGACCCGTCGGCGGCCCGGTCACGCTCACGTCATCCGACGCGGAATCGCTGTCGGTGCCATCGCTGACCGTGAGCGTGACGCTCCAGGTGCCGCCGTCGGCGTACGTGTGCGACGGCGAGACCCCGCTGCCGGTGTTGCCGTCGCCGAAGTCCCAGCTGTAGCTGAGCTGGTCACCGTCGTCGTCCTGCGACGCCGAGGCGTCGAAGTCGCAGGCGAGCTCGGTGCAGGAGTGGGTGAACGACGCCGTGGGCGGCGTGTTCGGGGTCGCGTCCTCGGTGCCGGGGCTGACCACGACGGAGAACAGCGAGGCGCGGTTGACCGAGGAGCTGGTCGTCGCGGTGAGGCCGCCGGCGTCGCCGACCGTCACGGGTCCGCCTGAGTCGGCGACCTCCATGCTGATCTTGCCGCCGCCGCTGTTGGTGTCACTGGTCCGCGCGGTCGCGCCGGCCGGGAGGGTCCAGGTCTGCGCGCTGCCCGACTTCTCGCCCCAGACACTGACCAGCCACGAGCCCTCGTCGACCACGGGGACGACCGGGGTGGTGTGGTCGGTGGCCGAGCCCTGGGTGCCGTCGACGGCGGAGGCCGTGACGGGGACGGTGGCGCCGGTGCTGCGGTAGGCGACGACGGAGGCGACGCCCTTGGTGCGCGCGGCCATCGGGATGGTGACCGTGCTGTCGGCGTCCGAGCCGTCCGCGACGCGGGTCCAGGCCGCGGCGCCGAACCGCGACAGGTCGAGGACCTCGAGCTGGCTCCAGCCGGCGGGGGTCGTCGCGGTGGTGTTGGAGTTCCACGTCAGGAACAACACCAGCCGGTCGCCCGCCTGCACCTCCGCCGGGATCGTGACCCGGTGGTTGGAGCGGTTGCCGGCGTCACTGGCCGCCGCCACGTGGCTCAGCTCGGTCGCCGCGACGGCCGGCGGAGCGACCAGGACGGTGAGCAGCGAGAGCACCCCGACCGCGAGGGAGAGGGGTAGCGCGATGAGGGCTCGACGGCCCTCGGAACGGCGGGAGGACCTGACAGACACTGCGTTCCCCAATCGGATGGCTACGGCGTGGGAATGCCCTGCTGGCCCGACCACCACAGCAAGGACGGGTGCCGAATAGGGGTTTCGATCCGAACGTCGACCAAATTGGGCACGGCGCCCGACCGGGCCCGAAACGGCCTGTGCTGCGACGATTTCCCAAGCGGGCTTGGGGAATCTCGCCTTGCGTCGCCTGTCACGTGCGGGGGTGGTTATCCACAGGTCGCGGGTTCGCCCTGTCGCTGCAAGGTTTCTGCAAGGCAGGGTGGTGCGGACGCAGGACGGTCGATCTCGGGGGACACGCATGCGGCTGCTCATCGACGGCGGGGGCTACGCCACCGCTGCCACGGCCTTCGCCGACGCCAACCACGCCGCCGCCGCGCAGTACGACGTGCTCACCGGTCGGCTGTCGGGGCTCGGCGCGATGGCGGGCGACGACGCGACCTCGGTCGACTTCGCGGCGGCGTACGACGAGGCGGCTGCTGCGGCTCTCGGTGCCCACGTGTCGCTGGTTGGGGCGCTGGCGGGGCTGGGCCGGCTGACGGAGCAGTCGCTGCGCAACCACCACGACGCGGAGCAGCGGTCGGTGCTGCCGGGGGCCGTGGTCCACACGGGTGGGCCGCTGCCCGAGCACGGCTACGTCGCCGTGCTGCCCACGACGCCGCCGGGGAGCGCCGGTGGCACCGCGCCGTCGTTCTCGCAGGTGGAGTCGTGGGTGCTGCACCACGTCGAGGGGTTTGTGTGGCCGAACGCCGACGTTGCCCGGCTGCGCGAGGCCGCCGCGGTGTGGCGGGGCGCCGCCGAGTCCCTGGACGACCTGTCCCGCTACTGCGACGCCGCGATGCGCGGCCTCGAGGCGCAGCGCTCCCCCGAGGTCCCGTACGCCGTCAACGCGGTCGGGTCGCTGCGCGCCACCGCCGACGACCTCGCCGCCCAGTACGCCGCCCTGGCCGCGTCGTGCGACTCCTACGCCGGCGCGGTCGAGCAGACGCACGCCCGCACCCGCGCCGTGCTCGCGGTGCTCGTGCAGATGGCGGTCGAGAGCGCTGTCATCGGCGGGCTCGCCTCGCTCGCGTCCGCCGGCCTCGGCGCCGGCGCCGGTGGTGCGCTGCTGCTAGCCCGGATCAGCGCCAAGGCCCCCGAGCTCCGCGCGCTCCTCGCCGCACTGCGCGTCGAGGCCGCCGCCACGGCCGCCACCGTCCGCGCCACCGGCGCCCGGCTGCACTCGGTCAAGCAGAAGCTCGGCGACTTCCTGGGCTTCCCCAAGGGGATTGCGGCCGAGCGCGGCTCGGTCCGGTTGGTGCCATTCCGTCCCCGTGACTGGCCGCGTGGGTTCCTCACCCGGCATGAGGGCCCTGATCGAGGCCACTGCATCAAGAAACACGTAGGCAAGAACGACGATGAGTTGGCCGCGCGGTTTACCGGACGACGCCCACCCGAGTACGCCTCGACGTTCCCGGACGAGGCCACCGCAGAGCGCGCAATCGCCGCGGTCCTCGACAAGAACTGGTCGCGAGTCCAGGAATTCCTGGCCTCCGATGTCAAGCGGCTGGTCGTCGAGGGGCCAGTCAGCGCCAGTCCCGGCATCAGTATGAAAGCGAGCGGCGAGGTGCTTGATGCCACCCGGGTTCGGGTGTTGATTGACCAAGACCCGCACATGCCCGAAGGATTCCTGATCCGGACCGCCTACCCCACACCTTGACCCGAGGAAGAGCCACGCCATGACCACGCCAGCCCTTGAGCATCTCGTCGGCGCCTACTTCCACCAGGACTGGGCCGATGAGTTCGACGACGACCCCGACCGGGCTGTCGACGCATTCGTGCGCGACTCGCCGACTGTTGCGCCGAGACTGCCACGCGAGGTCGATGAGTTGCTTCTAAAGCTGTCAAACGAGGACTCGATCCACAGCCACCTCGCCTCGCTCGGCTCGCACTTCACTCCAGCTCCTGAGGACGGCTCTTATCGCGAATGGCTGGCCTCCGTCGCTAACCGAGTGCGAGCCGCTACGTCCTAGGAACGACCTGTTGGGATGGACTATCCAGCACCTAGGAGACAAGTGGAAGCGCCAGCCCTTGCCCAGTTGATCGGTGGCTACTTCCACCAGGACTGGACGGATGAGTTCGCGAGTGTCGCAGAGGCGGTCAGCGCCTTCATCAGCAACACCCCCGACCTCGCGCCCGAACTGCCAGCAGAGATCAAGGAACTCTTGCGCGACACCTCGACGGACGCTGAAGTCGAGAGCTACCTCGACGGCCTCGGGAACCAGTACACGGTGAGGGAGGGCGAGGGCGGCTACCGCGGCTGGCTGGCCTCCATCGCCGCTCGCGTCCGCGCGGCCACCTCCCAAGCCTGAGCCATGAGGCCCTGACCCGTTCGGGTCAGATTCGGCCGACTCCCCCACGTGGGGCATGACAGGTCCGGCGTGGCGTCGTAGGCAGGAGAACGGTGGGGGACAACGCCAACCGCGAAGGGCCTCGGTATGTCCACTCACCACCGCACCAGATCGACCGCCTTGATCACGGCGGCCGGCGCCTCCCTTGCGCTCGCCGTCTCGACCCTGGCTCCGACGACCGCCGGCGCTCACCCCGACCACCACGACGACCTCGACCTGACGCCGGTGGCGGAGTTGATGAGCCCCCGCGGCGTGGACGCCCTGGGCTACGGCAAGACGCTGGTCACCGAGCAGGACGGCACGTTCAGCATCGTCGTCGAGCGCGACGGCAAGCCGGCGAAGGTCCACGAGCTCGGCCGCGTCAGCAACTTCCTCGCCCCCGCCGTCGCCGCCGGCCCGCGGCACACGGTCTGGCTGCTGACCACCATCGGTGGCGGACCCGAGGAGGAGAACGGCGCCCACCGCGCCCCGCTCTCGAAGCTCCGGACCGCCAACGGGGTGGTCCCGAACGGCGAGCCCGAGCATCTGCCCCAGACGCTCTTCAAGTGGAAGCCGGGCTGGCCGCACCCCAAGCCGGTCGCCGACATCGCGGCGTACCAGCAGACCGACCCCGACCCCTACGACCAGGAGGACTTCCCGGAGGACTCCAACCCGTTCGGGCTGGCCGCGCTCAAGGACGGCAGCGTGCTGGTCGCCGACGCCGCGGGCAACGACCTGCTCCGCGTGTGGCCGCGCAGCCCCAGGGCCTACAAGAAGCACGGAAACCCGAAGATCGTCACCGTCGCCCGCCTCAAGCCGCGCCTCGTGGAGACGCCTGAGGGCCTGCCCGGCGACGACTTCCCGCCGGCCGGCACCCCGATCCTGTCGGAGGCCGTGGCCACGTCGATCACCGTGGGCAGGGACGGCTACTGGTACGTCGGTGAGCTGCGTGGCTTCCCCGCCACCGAGGGCAAGTCCCAGGTGTGGCGGATCCGGCCCGGCGTCAAGAACGCCGTGTGTGACCCCGAGCGCCCGTGGCGCAACTGGAAGTGCAAGCGTTTTGCCGACGGCCTGACCTCGATCGTCGACCTGGCGACCACGAAGCACGGCGTCCTCGCCCTCTCGCTGTCCCAGCTCGGCTGGCTGAAGTGGGAGCTGGGTGTCCCCGGCTCCGAGATCGGCGGCCTGTTCCACATCCGGTACTGGGGCAAGCACGGCCACGGCCACGGCCCGCGCATCCAGGAGCTGCTGGCCGGAATGCTGCCCAACCCGGGCGGCGTCGACGCGACGCGGAAGGCCGTCTACATCACCGCGCCGATCTTCGGTCCGGGCTTCCTCTGGAAGGTCACCCACGACCACGACTGACGCGTAGCCGAACCCTCTCGAGCAGAGGACGCGGTGCCGCATGGGTAGTTCCACCCATGCGGCACCGCCGCGTTTGCACATCGCGCCCGACGCGGCGAACCGCCCCCGCTTCATAGCGTGAGAGCTCCCGACACACCACAGGACCCAGGGAGGTCGTCATGCAGCACGTCGAGACCGTCATCATCGGCGCCGGGCAGGCCGGACTCGCCACGGCGTACCACCTGCAGAGGCGCGGCCGCGAGTGCGTAGTCCTCGACCGCGCCGAGCGCATCGGCGACGGCTGGCGCCGCCAGTGGGACACGCTGAAGCTCTACTCCCCCACCCGGTACGACGGGCTGCCGGGGATGCCGTTCCCGGGCGACGGCTGGTCGTTCCCGGGCAAGGACGACGTCGCCGACTTCCTCGAGGCGTACGCCCGGAAGTACGACCTCCCCGTGCGGCTCGGCGTCGGCGTCGACCGGGTCTGCCCCGCCCCCGACGGGCAGGACGGCTACCTCGTCGAGATCTCGGCCGCCCAGCACGGCCGGCACAGCCACGGGCAGGCGAGCCTGGGCACGCTCCACGCCGACCACGTCGTCGTCGCGACCGGCACCTTCGGCAAGGCGCCGGACATCCCCGACTTCGCCGCCGACCTGGACCCGTCGATCCTGCAGCTGCACTCCAGCGAGTACCGCCGCCCCGGCCAGCTCAAGGACGGCCCGGCGCTGGTGGTCGGCGCCTCCCACTCCGGCACCGACATCGCCTACGAGCTCGCCGAGTCCCGCGGGACCACGCTGGTGGGCCGCGACTGCGGCGAGATCCCGTTCCGGCTCGAGTCCGGCGCGATGCGGCGGGTCTTCCCGGTGCTGTGGTTCGTGTGGAACCACGTCCTGACCCGGCGTACCCCGATGGGCCGCAAGGCGTTCGGCGAGGTCCGGCACCACGGCGGACCGATGCTGCGCGTCAAGCGCGAGGATCTGGCCGAGCGCGGCGTGGTCCGCAACGAGGCGCGCGTCGAGGGCGTCCGCGACGGGATGCCCGTGCTCGCCGACGGCACCGTCGTCGAGGTCGCGAACGTCGTGTGGGCGACCGGCTTCCGGCAGACCTTCGACTGGATCGAGCTGCCGGTGCTCGGCGACGACGGCTGGCCGCGCGAGTACCGCGGCGAGGTCGTCGACGCGCCCGGTCTGTTCTTCACGGGGCTGTCGTTCCAGTTCTCGTTCGCGTCGATGCTCATCGGCGGCGCCGGCCGCGACGCCGAGCGTGTCGTGGCGCGCATCGACCAGCTCGCCCGCCGCAGGGCCCGGCAGGTCGCGCTGGCGGCATGACCGAACCGGCAGGACCCGACCGCCCGTCGCGAGTATCGTCCCCAGAGGAGGTGCTCGCGATGGGCGTCGTCGATGAGCTGCTGCAGGCACGACAGGACTTCGAGCGCCGCGACTGGGCCGGCGCGTTCGGGACGTGGTCCGGGGTCGACCCGGACGAGCTGGACGACGCCGACCTGCGCGCCGCCGCGATGACGGCGTTCCTCGTCGGGCACCGCGACGAGTCGGTGGCGGCGTACCAGCACCTCTTCAACCGCTGCCAGGCCCGCGGTGACACGACCGCCGCGATCCGGGTCGCCTTCCACACCTCGATGACGCTCGCCACCGGCGGCGAGGGCTCGCTGGCCGCCGGCTGGACCGCGCGGGCGGTGCGGCTGCTGGAGGGGCTCGAGGCCAGTGACGGGGACCCGGTCGAGGCCGGGTACGTCGCGTTCCTGCGGATGTTCGCCCACCTCGGCGCCGGCCAGTTCATGGAGGCCGCCGACCAGGCGGTGACCGCGACGAGCATCGGCATGCGCCACGACGACCAGGACCTGATCGCGCTGGGGCTGTGCGCCCAGGGTCGGATGGCGATCTACGGCGGCCGGGTGGCCGACGGGGTCGCGCTGCTCGACGAGTCGATGGCCTGTGCGTCTGCGGGGACCGCGACCGGCGCGGTGACGCCGATGATCTGCGGCCACGTCTACTGCACTGCGATCGAGGGCTGCCAGGAGATCGGCGACTTCGGCCGCGTGGCCGAGTGGACCTCGGCGCTGCAGCGGTGGTGCGCGGAGCAGCCGGGGCTGCTGGCCTTCACCGGCCAGTGCGCGGTGCACCGCGGCCAGGTGATGCGGCTGCGCGGCGCGTGGACCGCGGCGCTGGAGGAGCTGGAGCTGGCGATCGACCGGTACCGCCGCAGCGACGCCCGGCCGGCCGTCGGGCTGGCCGAGTACGAGCGGGGCGAGCTGCTGCGGCTGCGCGGCGACCTCGACGCGGCGGAGTCGGCCTACGCGCGGGCCGACGAGCACGGTCTGGACCCGCAGCCGGGGCTGGCACTGCTGTGGCTGGCGCAGGGGCGAGGGACGGCGGCGGCCGGGGCGGTGCGGCGGCTGCTCGCCGAGCCCGGGTCGCCGGTGCACCGGTCGGCGCTGCTGCCGGCGGCGGTCGACGTGCTGCTGGCGGAGGGGCAGGTCGACGAGGCCCGCGCCGCGTCCGTCGAGCTGGACCAGGTCGCGGCGGCGGTGGGCTCGGCGTCGCTGCAGGCGCGGGCGGCGTACGCCGCGGCGGCTGTCGAGGTCGCTGCCGGGGACGCCGCCGGGGCGCTCCCCTACCTGCGCAAGTGCCGGCAGCTGTGGTCCGGGCTCGACTGCCCGTACGAGGTGGCTCGCGCCCACGCGCTCGCCGGGCGCGCGCTGGCCGCGGTCGGCGACGACGAGTCGGCGCGGCGGGAGCGGGAGGCGGCGCTGGCGGGCTTCACGGAGCTGGGCGCAGTCGTGGACGCGCGGGCCGTCTCCGCCGAGATCACGCCCGGTGGCCTGCCGGGCGGGCTGACCGCGAGGGAGGCGGAGGTGCTGCGGCTGGTGGCGTCCGGCCACAGCAACGCCCGGATCGCCGAGGCGCTGACGCTGAGCGAGAAGACCGTCGCGCGGCACCTGTCGAACATCTTCACCAAGCTCGACGTCGGCTCGCGCACCGCGGCGGCGGCGTACGCCTACGAGCAGGGACTGGTCTGACCACCTGGTCTGGGCACGTGGTCTGATCACCAGGACTAATCCTGTTCCGCGGCGGCGAGGTCGCTGGCATCCTGCCGCGGTGCGCATCGGAACGTGGAACCTGGCGGGCCGATCGACGGACGCCCACGTCGACCTGCTGCTCGGCCTCGACTGCGACGTGCTGCTGCTGACCGAGGTCAGCGAAGCCCTGGATCTGCCCGGCTACCACCGGCACGTCACGGCAACACGCATGGCGCCGCGCCGCCGCTGGGCCGGCGTGCTCGCGCGACGCGACCTCGCTCCCCTGCCGGACCCGCACCCCGCCTCGGCGGCCGTGCGGGTCGGCGGCCTCACCGTCTGCAGCACCGTCCTGCCGTGGCGGACCTGCGGCGCCGAGCCGTGGGGGCTGGGCAACCACGGCGCCCGGACCCGGCTCGCGGTGGAGACGCTGCTGCGGCACCTGCCGCGGACCGGGCTGGTGTGGGGCGGTGACTGGAACCACTCGCTCTCCGGCGTCGAGCGGGCCGGCAGTGCCGTCGGTCGCAAGGCGGTCCTGGGCGCGCTCGAGCAGTGGGGCCTGGTGGCGCCGACCGCGGAGCTGGACCACCAGATCGACGGGCAGCTGAGCATCGACCACGTCGCGGTCCCGTCGGACTGGTCGGTCACCGGCGCGGAGCGGATCCGCGCCGACGCGTTGGGGTCGCGGCTCTCCGACCACGACGCGTACGTCGTCGAGGTGGTGCCGGCGACGGTGGGGGCTCACCTGTCCGTCTGATTCGCGGGGTTTGGCCTCGCGGGACAGGATGGGCGGCGTGTCCGACCCACGCCACGTCCGCCGCCGGGGCAACCCGACCGTCGCGGGGCTGGCGATCACGACGCTGCTGCTCGGGATCTTCTTCGTCATGTCGCCGACGGAGAACGCCGAGACGCTGCGGCGGCTGGTCGGGATGGGCGACCAGCGGCTCGGGGCGCCGCCGCGCTTCGAGGACGGCCGCGGGTCGTACGAGTTCGCGCTGACCCAGCCCGGCGGCAACGAACCGGTTGGCTACGACCCGTGCCGCGTCATCGAGGTCGCGGTGAACCCCGAGGGCGCCCCCGACAACTACGAGGCCCTCGTCGAGACGGCCATCTCGCGCACCAGCGACGCGACCGGCCTGGTGTTCGAGCGGCTTCCCGACACCGACGACCGCAACTTCGCGGACCGCTGGCAGCGCTTCGGCGACCGCCGGCCGCCGGTGCTCGTCGGCTGGGCCGACTCCGACGAGGTCCCGGAGCTCGCCGGCGACGTCGCCGGCGTCGGGGGCAGCACCGCCGTCTCGGTCGGCTCCGGCCGCCGCTTCTACGTCACCGGCATGGTCGTCCTCGACAGCGAGCAGTTCGCCGACTTCGACGAGGACGAAGAGCCGTTCGCGCAGGCCATCGTCGACCACGAGTTCGGCCACCTCGTCGGCCTCGGGCACGTCGACGACCCGGGCGAGCTGATGAACGCCGAGAATCTCGGCCGCGTCTCCTACGGCCCTGGCGACCGCGAGGGCCTGGCCCGGCTCGGCAGCATCGACTGCTGAGCCCGACGCTCCCCCGCCAGCGACCGCAGGTCACGCGACCTCGGCCAGCTTCCTCGCCAG
This sequence comes from Nocardioides sp. GCM10027114, assembly GCF_042659625.1. NCBI lineage: Bacteria > Bacillati > Actinomycetota > Actinomycetes > Propionibacteriales > Nocardioidaceae > Nocardioides > Nocardioides sp. GCM10027114. The sequence goes on along the minus strand of NZ_JBHSSS010000025.1, from coordinate 67,977 downwards.
GTGGCGACACAGGCTGACGGCCGGCTCGGGAACCTCTCTCGCGAGGAGATCGAAGCCCGCCTGGTCAGCGGCGCTTACGCCTCGCACCAGCTCGGAGACGACCCCGAAGTCCAGCAGCGCGGCCGCAACGACCGGCCACAGGTCGACGTCGAGCGCAGCGGAGTGCTCGTCCAGCTCCCCACGCATGGCGGTCCGGACAAGCTCGAGCTGCGCCTGGTCGTTCGACGCGATCAGCTCGCCGTCGTCGGTGCCCCGAGCGCCGGTCAGCCGCTCGGCCACCTCCTCGGCCAGCACGGCCCGGACCAGGAACGGCATGTCGCTGGCGATCCCGAAGTCGCTGACGTGGGTGTGGAATCGGCTTCCGTGCGAGCGGGATCGCCGCCACTCCTCGGTGATCCCGTCGATCCAGGAGTCTGGCTCCTCGGAGACCGACCGTGCTGCCGCTGCCGAGACGACGAGGGGCGCGGACTCGAAGATGTGGCCACGCTCGATCGGCACAACACGACCGATCACGTGCTCGCCTTCCTCGACAAGGGCGCCGAGGTTGAGCGTCTCGAGCGGCTCACCATCAGCAACGTTCGTCCAGGCGAGTGTCCTGGGTCCCTTGTGGTGGAGCCGGAAGCCACCCATCCGCGCCCCCGCCCACCCCGCGACGTGGTCGGCACCGGCGAGCAGGTCGGCCGAGGCCACCCGCTCGACGAAGTCGGTGAGACCGCCGAGCTCGTAGAGCAAGACCTGGCGGTGGACCCAGTCGTGGTCCATGAGCTTGACCCGCTTGTCGTCGGGGTAGGCACCTCGGACTTGCTCGAGCCCACCTTGCACGCGGATCGCCACGTCGAGAGCCCGGACGCCACGCCGCGACCTATCAAGGTGTTGAGCGGCCTGGGCCAGCACCCAGCGGGAGGTCACCCAGGCCGGCAGCCACGGCCGCATGGCCATCACAAGCATCAGGCGTCGGAAGCGTTCGGGGCGCCAGAACGGCTTCCCGTCGGGGCCGACCGCGTGCTCCAGCATGAGCTCCAGGGCCGCCAGCGCGTCGCCGCGGGCCTCGGCAGCGTCGGTCGCCTGCAGGATCGGCAGGTACGTCGGGAACTCGCGGCGCGCCCGCTCAGTCTGGGACTCAGGTCGGCTCGTAGCTGGTGCGCCGGGCCGGCCCGGGGTCCTGCGCGTGTGCGTCTTCTTGGGCCTTCGGCCTCGGGACTTCGGCATGGCCCCACCTCACCGTCCGGACGGCCCGCGCCGCGGACGGCTACCGACTATCTGTGGACGGGCGGAGATCAAGCGGTGGTTGTGGACGAAAGGTGGGCCGGCCCTATCTGCGTCGGTGGAAGCGGACGTCGCCGGAGGCGTGGAACTCCGTCGTGTACGCCGGGTCGTGGGCGCGGTGGTGGTGCCACGAGCAGAGGCTGACCCCGTCGTCGAGGTCGGTCCGGCCGCCCAGGGCCCACTCGTGCTTGTGGTGCGCCTCGGACCAGGTCGCGGGGATGGTGCAGCCGGCCGCGCGGCAGGTCTTGTCCCGCACCGCCATCGCGAGGCGTTGGGCGTCGGTGAAGAGCCGCTTCGCGCGTCCTTGGTGGAGGATCTCGCCCTTCCCGTTGAGGACCATCGGAACGAGGTCGGCGGTGCAGGCCAGCCGCATCGCCTCGGCCGCGGACACGAGGTCGCCAGTCCCGAGCCCGGCCGCGCCGAGCCGGGTGCGGAGCTGCTCGAGGTCGATGGTCACCACGACGGTGGTGGCGCGGCCGCCGTGCCGGGGCAGCCGGGCGGGGTCGAGGTGCTCGAGCAGCGCGGCGAACGCCTCCCCGAGCAGCCGGTCCCGCGGGATCTTCTCGTCGCCACTTGCTTCCCGTGGGCTGGTGTAGGCGTCGAGGTACGTCTTCAGGCGGCTGGCCACGGCGTCGGAGACGCGGGCGTGGATCTCGGTGGTGCCGTCACCCCGCCGCCGGAACGTGAGCGACGTCCTGCGGCGGGCGTGCGCCTCGGCTCGCTCCAGCGCGTCCCGCTCGGCCGCCTCCGCAACCTCTGGCGCGACGACCTCGAGCACCTTCGCGCCCAGCACCCGCAGCTGCTTGGGCGCGAAGTGGGCGGCCTGACCGACCAGGTACTCCTCCGCCTTCGCGACGACGTCGGGGTCGAGGTCGGCCGGCAGGTCGTCCAGCGACGTGACCAGCACCCGCGCCTGCGCCGGATTCACCGACCCCTGCGCGAGCCCCTGCCCGACCCGGGACCACCTGCCGGTCACCGCCTCGGCCAGCCGGGCCGCACCCAGCGCCGGCCCGGCGTCGGTCCGGGTCGCATTCGCCAGCCACGCCGCCGCCGACCGGGCACCGGAGTCGAGCGCGACCTCATCGGCGGTCGCGAGCACGCGCAGCTTCAGCTCCTCCACCCGCGAGGCCAGCGCGGTCAGCTCGACCAGGGCGGCCGCCTGGTCCTCGGTCCGCATGTAGGCCGGGTCCACCTGCGCGACCCGATCCAGCGACTCCGCGATCTCGGCCGCGCACGCCCGCACCGGATGCGTGGGGTGCAGCGGCCGGATCGACATACCCAGACACTAGACGCCACCACCGACACGTCTTCGAACGCCAGTTCGACCCTGGAGGACCCTCCCCAACCCCTCGACTGTGGACGGAAACCGGCCCGGGAGCGGACCCACCAACCGCAACCAAGGTCGGTCGAGCTCGTCGAGACCCCGTGGCGCCGGCCTCATCGGGTCTCGACGAGCTCGACCCCCGTGGGTCACTGTGGGCTCCGAACCGGTGGTCGAGGTGCGAGGCGCTCCAGCGCCGAGCCTCGAGACCTCTGAACCAGGGCAGGGCAGTGACCCACGCCGGTCGAGCCCGTCGAGCCCGTCGCCCTACCCCCGCGACGACGGCCGAGACAGACTGGAACCAACCGCACCGCCTAAACGCCGCGACCATGGTTCAAGCAGCCGACTTCCAGACCTACGGCACCTCCCACCAGGTGGCGATCCTGGTGCTGGTGGCGGGGGCACTCGCCCTCGTGGCCATCGGACGACGCGGCCAAGGCACCGACCCCAGCGACCACTTCGGCAAGGTGTTCGCCGTCGTCATGCTTGCCGCCCTGCTGCCGCTGCAGATCCTGTACTTCACCCCGGACTACTGGAACCTCCAGCGCACGCTCCCGGTCCAGCTGTGCGACATCGCGTAGGTGACGGCGGCGTACGCGCTGCGGTTCCACCACCGCTGGGCGGCCGGCCTCACCTACTTCTGGGGCCTGACCCTCACCACGCAGGCGGTGGTGACCCCCTACCTGCGGTCGACCTTCCCCGACCCGGTGTTCCTGCTCTACTGGGCGATGCACATCGGCACCGTCTGGGCGGCCGTCTACCTCGCCTGGGGCCGCGACATCCGGCCCGACTGGCGCAGCTACCGGATCGCGATCGCGACCACCGCGGCGTGGGCGGCGGCGGTCTTCACGCTCAACTGGCTGATCGGCAGCAACTACGGCTACCTCAACGCCAAGCCGCGGTCCGCCTCGATCCTCGACTTGTTGGGGCCGTGGCCCTGGTACATCGCTGCCGAGGCCGCGATCGTCGCCGCCGCCTGGGCGCTGTTCACGTGGCCCTGGGTGGCCGGCGACCACCGCGCCAAAGCGGCCGAAGCAAGCGTCACTCGTACGACGCCGCGCGCCCTTCCGCACTGAGCTCCCACACGCCCGGCTCCCGCGGCGGCACCATCAGCCCCTCGTCGGTCATCGCCTTGCGCTCGCGGCGGGCGTTGAGCCGCCACCGGACATCGCCGGTCGGTGCCTTCTCGCGGTCGCCGTCGAGCAGCACGTCGTCGAGCCGGACCTCGAGCTCGGTGAGCACGTCGTCGCCGCGCGCCCGGCCGCCGTACTCCTGCAGCACCGCGAGGATGTGCGGCCGCAGCTCGGCCTGCGGGGTGCGTGTGCGGCCGGTGCGGCGTACCGACACCTTCGGCTCCGACGACGTACGCCGGGTGGTCGCGGTCCCGGCCGAGGCGGTCCGGCGCGGCGTCGCCTTCTTCGCGGGCTTCGCGGCGGGGGCCGGCGGCGGGGGCGGTGGCGCACCGTGCACACAGGTGGCCAGCGGGAGGTCGCAGTGCTCGCAGTACGCGTCCGACGTCACTGCCTCATGATCCCAAGATCCGCCGGAAGTAAAACCCCCACCCTGCAACCAACCCCGCCACCGATGAGGCCCGTCACAGCCGCGGTCGCGGACGACCGGCCTCAGCCGCCGAGCCGGGTGACCAGCGACGACGCGAGGTCGCCCAGCTCGCCGAGGTTCCGCACGATCAGCGCCAGCAGCACGACCACGAGCACGAACAGGGCGACCCGGTAGAGGGCCGGCTCCCGCCCCCCTCCGCGCGCCGCCCGCTCCCGCGCGGGCGCACCCTCGGGGGCCGGGGCGAGCCGGCTCGCGACGGCGTCCAGCGCCCGCTCCAGCTCGGAGGCGGTACGCCGCGCCTCGGCGTCGCTCATCACCACCGGCCGCGTCGCGAGCGTCGCCACTACGTTGGACGTCGAGCAGACCAGCACCTCGCCGGCCCGGCCCGACAGCGGCCCGTCGGAGACGAAGCAGAGCACGGGGTGGACCGCGTCGCGGGCCAGCGACGGGACCAGCGCGGCCACCTCGGCCGCGGCGTCGCGCACGGCTGCCACGGCGGTGGCGCGCGCTCGGCCGCCCTGGCGCAGCACCCCGTCGCGGACGGTGATGTCGCCGGGCCAGTTCTTGGTGTCGACCACGAACACCCCGGGTGGGCCCACCGCGATGTGGTCGACGTTGGGGTGCTTGCGGCCCGGCCAGCCGAGGTCGTGCAGCACGGTCCACGCGCCGCCGGGCAGCGCCTCCAGGGCTCGGGCGGTCCGCGCCTCGCCCTCGGCGTGGCGCTGGTAGAGCTCGACCGAGCGCTGCAGGCGCTCGGCCTTCGCGCGTTGTCGACGCGCGGACTCTCGTGCGGACTCGCCCGCCATTCCCTACCTCCCCCGATGCAGGTAAAGGCAGGGTACGCCGCGGCCAGCGGTTCCGCGCCCCCCAGTTTTCGCGAGTCCCGCGACCGGGCGGCCGGTCAGGCCGGCTCCACCATCGAGAACGGCACGGTCAGCACCCGGTCGCCCACCCGGAGGTGGAACCGGGTCCGGCCGCGCTTGACCAGCGTGCCGACGGTGCCGTCGTGCCGGTCGCCCGGCACCACGATCCGCAGCTCGTCGCCCAGCCGGACCCGCACCGGCGTCGCCGCCTGGGTCGCGACCACGCGCTCGAGGTCCCGGATCCGCGCCAGCTCCGCCACGTAGCCCGGCAGCATCGGCGCCGGTCGGCCGCGGTGGGTCCAGCTGAACAGGTGAGCCGGGTCGAAGGTCGTGGCGCAGCGGCGGCAGGCCTTGGGCCGGGCAGGGCGGCGGTGGGCGGTGATCCGGTGGCCGGCGGGGCAGGTACCGACCCAGTCCCCCTCGATCGCCGGCGCGTCCTCGCTGCTGCAGCGACTGCCGCTGCACCCGATCCGCAGCGCGGTGGCCCGCCACACCTCGTCGTGGCCGTGCCTCGGTCCGACCAGGGCGTGGGCGATCTCGTGGAGCAGGGTGTCGCGGACCTCGGCCTCGGGGTGGATCTCCGTCAGCGGCCCGCTCAGCCCGATCTGCCTGCGGCCGGCGCGGCACACCCCGGCGCGCCGCTTGGCGCGGTCGAAGACCAGGGACCAGTCGTGCAGGCCGTGCTCGTCGAGCAGCCACCGCCCCAGCCTCGCGGCCTCGTTCAGGTCCATCCGTCCCCCTTGCCTTCCGCGGCCACCCGCCGCGCAGCAGAGGGTAGGCGGGCCCACCGACAGGCCGGCGCGTCGCTCACAGGTGCAGCGCCGGGTCGCAGGTCGGGTCCACCACCACGCGGTAGAGCGGCTGCGCCCGCTGGACGCGCTCGACCGCGGCGAAGAGCGCGTAGCCGGCGCCCGGGGTGCGCCGCACCGCCACCTCGGTCGCGTCGTCCGGCGCGGCCAGCCAGAGCCGGTGCCTACTGACCCCGGCCACGACCAGCGCGTGCAGCACCTCCCGGGCCGCGTCCGAGGTGTCGTCCGGGATCGCCGCCGACAGCCGCCGCGCAACCTCGGCGTACTCCTCAAGGCCGGGGTCTCCCGGCGCGTGGACGTCGAGCTCGGTGGTCTTCGCCCGTCGAACCGGCCGCAGCACCCGCTCGTCGTACTCCCACGACACCTCGCGCACCGTGCCGCCGCTCAGCTCCGCAACCCGGCGCTCCAGGAACTCCCCCAGCCCGCCGGCCAGCGGGTCGCGGGTCCCGAAGTCGAACGGCGTGAACGGCTGCTCCAATACAGTCGGGTCTATGCTGGCCGGCAACCCCGAGATGACCTTCAACTCCACCACAGGAACGCGCGGTCGGTGGCCGCGCTGGCATGCCGCCCGACTCGATCCCTCTGGCTCCAAGGGCCAAGGCTCCCGGGAGGGCTGCGCCATCAGGTCGGGAGCGGCATGACGGCCTCTCGGGAGGCCGCGGCGAAGCTCCTCAACGAGGCAAACATTCGACCGAAGACGTTCTTAGGCGGGTCGCCGAACGAGTACAGGCTGGTCCTCGGGAAGGGCTCTACCCTCCTGAGCGAGCACATCGCATCGGGCCGCAAGGTGCCGGCTGTGGAAGCCGGGCCGGCTCTGAAGGGCGCTTCGACGGTTCTGAGGTCGACTGGCGGTAGCGGTTCGGCCCTAGCAGCGACCGCGACGATCGCGGCGGTTGCCACGGTCTATGGCGTGGTCCGCGCAAGGCGACTGCTCAGGGAGAACCAGGCTTTGCGAGCCGAGCTTAGTGACCGGCGCCAGAGCGAGAGCGTTGACCTCGATCAAGAGATCGCGAGTCATGCGGGCTCGCCGCAGTCGCAGGACGAAGTGGCCCCGCCCGATTGCGAGACCGCCTGGCAGCCGGGAGGCTCCATACTCACGGCGCAAGCACACAATCTCGCGCCGGTTGATCGAGGCTCGATCAAAGACCGTCTCCGGCCCGAATGGCCCGAAGGCCGCACCTATCCCCCGACTCCGCCGGCCCTACAGCCACGCACCACTTCAGCCAACGACGCTTCATCTCCTGCCCTCGAGGCTAGAGATGGAGAGGAGGTCGATCTCGACGTCTTGCCGCCCGGGCTCGCCGTGGGAGACGAGTCACAGCTATTGGGTGTAGTCGTCGACGCGACTGCCAGCTCTGGTAGCACCGACGCGGCCGCAGTCGTGAAGGTTGATTGGGTCGAAACAGTCGAACGACAGGTGGAAGCAGCCCGAGGCGAGCGGGACCAAGGTAGGACCGAGGACGGCGTCGGGCGTCTGCGGCTGCTGTTGTTCTTCCTTGACAACGTGCTTGTCGAAGAGCGCTCACCGCTATACCCCGACATTACCGTGGAGCCACTCATTGCTCTGGTCGAGCTGTCCCTAGAGCAGGCCAAACAGAAGGGATCGACGAGTAACACGTCTCCAGCGATCACTGATTGGATGTCGAGGCTTAGGGCTCTCGCAGCCGAGACCGCAGACGAGAAGCTGCGTCATCGGTTGCAGGTCCTCGAATCGTCGCGCCTTTGGCATGAGCCATGACACCGCCGCCGCCGTATCTCGTCGCCTCGATGCCGAACCTGCCAACGTGCCCGTTCCTGTGGGAGGCGGGGACTCTCTTGTGGAGCAGATATGAAGGCGTTGTTCGTGCGCGACGTCAGCCCAATAGTGCTGGCCAGCGGAGCTCCGGGTCAGAGACAGAGGCACCGTCGCCTGCGGACACATCAAGACCTACGTACTGTTCACGCGCCCGCTGGCGGGTGGCCGGCACTACGTGCTGCCGGCCCGTTGGACTAGATGTGGCCGGTCGCCACTTCAGGTGACACGGCGAACCCCGCCGCCGTCGCCGGGTTCGCGTCAGCCCCGAGCCCGATCTGCCCTACGCCCTAACCCTCGCCTCGGATGAGCCGTAGGTGGCCACGGCGTGGCCCCTCAACTGCTCGTCCCGAAGCCTCCTGGCGACCCGCCGCCGGCTCGACGGCCGCAGTCCGACCACCGATCGGCGACTCCGCCGGCGGCCAACTATCACCTGGGGTGTCGGACCCCCTACCGCGCCTAGTGGTCTCCCCAGCCTGTATGTGCGAGGGCGATGTCAGGGATGCGGCGGCGGTCGGGGCGAGGGGTCTCCGACGTCCGGATCGAAACTCGTCCATGCGGGCGGAAACCCCTCGCGGATGGCGCGGCATCTTGTTCATGGCCCTATGTTGCTAGTTTGACGGCCCTGCCATGCGCTTTTCCCACTAGCTCTTATGAGAACTAATCCGCGGGTGGCCGCGACTCAACGTCTTAGATCGCCTCGCCCACAGGGTCCGCGCACCGGTAGCCAACTCTTGGCGTGTTGGAGGTGGTGTCGTCGGTCTGTGGCGGCGTTGATAGTGGTGATGTCGAGCGCTTCGATCGTGATCGCCCGCTCACGCGCGTGCCCGGCGGGCACCTTGTCGAGTGCGGCGATCCTGGACCGGGTGGCCAGGCATCGCGACCGGATCCACGGCCATAAGGCCAACTTGTCGGATCCAGGGCCAGGGCAAGCACGCCAAGAGCAATCCCTCGGCGGCGCCAGAGTCCTCGCGGCCCGCGTGCTTCCAACGGGCTCCCGGGCGAGCCAGGCGAAGAAGGCAGGTGCTCATGCCGACGGCATCGCACTTGCTCGGACAGGGATCTAGGCCTTCAGGCCTCGTCCGCTCTGCGCTTCTTGGTGCCAGAAGGCATCGTCACGGTGGATCTGGACAGACCAGAATAGGCTGCTGCCACGTCCACCAACAATGAATGATCCCGGGCGAGCGGAATGCCGTCGACGACGCTTATCGCGCGCGCAGGGTGATTGGCGTTGACGGCCTGCACAAGGTCCGCCCCGAGCAGTTCCGCGACGGTTACTGAACGCTGATGGAAGATCCACCCCATCTCCTCGGCGATGCCGCCGAGGAACCTCGCTGTGATACTCGGCAACACCCCGTCCCTCGGTGTCACGACCTCTCCCTCGCGCCAGCAGACCACCGCCCACGTCGCGCCTTCGAGCACCTGATCACCCCGAGTGAACAGCACGTCGTCGTAGCCACGCAGCTGCGCCTCCCGCCGCAGCTGGATCTGCCGAACCAACGAGGTGGACTTGACCTCTGGGAGCTCTCGCTGGAACTCGGCGGTGCCGACCGAGAAGTCCAACAGTGGCTGGAACGGAAGGGTTGCCGGCCGCGACGAGACCAAGATCCGGCATCCGGCGGCACCCGCTGGCCAAACGACTTCGAACTCCGCGGGAAACAGCGTGACGCGCACCGTTGCCGACGCCGAACCCAGATGCGCGACATGCAAAGCCAACATGTCCAACACATGTTGCTCGTCCAGATCCTGGTCCCACAGCGCGCGGGCATCGTGCGAGAGCCGGGCGAGGTGGTACTGAAGTCCGAGAGCGCTGCCCTCGATCACGACGAAGGTGGTGAAGACTCCGAATGGGCAGAGCGCGAACGCAGGCGGAACCGTCTCGACAAGAACTCCGTCGAGGGTATGCAGTTCGGAACCGATTAGCGGGCCCACTGCTTGTTGGGCAGCGGCAGTTTCCGAGCGAAGACGGATCGCTTGCCATAGGAGGTCGTGACCGAGTCGACGCGCTCGTACCCGAGCCGACGGAACAGCGACTCACTCGGTTCGTTCTTCGGGTGGATCGTGCACATGATCTCGGTCTTTCCAAGGTCGGTTGCTTGCTTCTCCAGGAGTTCCACTAGCGCGCGGCTCAGGCCGTGTCGGCGGTGCTCCTTCAGTGCTAGGACCAGTTTGAGATTGACGGACTTCGTCAACTCCTTGGGGTCATCCGTGAAGTAGTGCTTGATGCTCTCGTCCGACTTGCCGCCGTCATAGAGGACAGCGGCGGCGACCAACTTCCCATGATGCCGAACCCCGAGTGTGACGTGGTCCAAGAGGCACTCCTTGAGCATCACGTCAGTGTTGGCACGCAACCACGAGTCGTCGCTAAGGGTTTGTAGGACCTCATCCTGAAGGTCCTCGAGGTCCGTCAGATCGTCCTCACTGAGCATTTCGACCTGATAGCCCTTGGCCTCGGTGATGGCCTCGATGTAGGCGTAGTAGCCAGGGTGCATCGGGGTTTGGTTTGCGAGGAGGTAGCCGTGCCAGCGTTCGATCAGATCGTGGATGTTCGTAAACGAGCCGGGCTCGCGCACGAGAACCCGCAGTACACCGGGGTTTCCCACAGCCTTGAAGAAGCGGTTGCGGAACAGGTCGTCGGTCAGCGCAGGGTCGAGGGCGCCGCGTTTGAGAAGGAGGTGCAGGGTCTCGAAGAAGGTCAGGTAGCTGCTCACCAAGGCGCGGTCGTCAGCGGTGACTTCTTCATCGAGGAGGATTTTGCGCCAGAGTTCGCCGATGTTGGCGTCCGAACTGAAGCTGGTCTGGAGATCGCGGATGAACTCGGCTTGTGCGAGTCCCTTGGTGAGTCGGACTTCGTAGACGACCACGAATGCGCCGACGACACCACCGATCGCGATGAACACACCGAACGCGCCGGGCCAGAGGATGTTGATCGCGATCAGGCAGAGCGCGAACAGCACCGCAGCGATCCCCATGACGAGGTGGTCGCGACGGATTGCCCTCAATTTCACGCTCGGAACGGTACCTGTGGGGCTGTCCCACTGTCCGAGTTATGCCAAGAATCGGAGTCTGGTTGTCAGCAGAGTGAGCACCTGCTCGCGGTCGGGCGCGAGATCAGTTCCGTCGAGGGTTTCGATGACGGTGACGGCGCCGGTGCCCGTGATGAATGCGGCCGCCTTGCTCGAACGGATGGCGTCGATGGTGATGGCTCCCGGCACTGCCGAGAGTGCATTGGCGATGTTAAAGAACACCCAACTGGGGGTAGTGCCTGCGCTGCGGTCGGGGAAGATCCAGGAACGCCTCCCGGTCTGGATCATGGGCACACCTGCGGTGGATCCTGTGAGGTGCTCTGCCGTGCTCCACCAGAGGCCCACTGCGGCGCCGATGTCTTGGACATGCCGTTCAGCTTGCTGATCTTCGAGTCGCGATAGCGTGGGCAGACCGGCAAGTGCAGACAACGGATTCGAAGGCCAAGGCAGGGACACGCCAGCGCCGTAGCTGGCGTCATGGGCGGCTGGCGCCACCTGCGTGATGGCCGACCATGGCGTATCGCCGGGGCCTCCTCCGGTGGCGACCCCGGGACTCGGCCATCCACCGACCACCTCTACAGCGCCACCGGCTGGGAGGTTTCCAGCTTCAATGAAATCCCAGGGTGCAGGGTCGAATGTGCGTCCGAGGGCGGATGCCAACTTGGCTGCTAGCCCGCGATGAAAGTTGACGGGCTCTTCCATGTCCTCGATGACGGGAAGCGACGTCCGGTATCCCAATCCGAAGAACGTGGCTGCGTTCTGATTCCAGATCTCATCATCCATGGGTCGCCTCATGCCATCCACCCACACAAGTTCCATCATTCCGCTTTCTCCGACATCGCTTGAGCTGAAGCCGCGGCGCGGAACGAGGCGGATCTTTGTTCGTAACTGGCGAACTCATCGAAGCTCGGCGCTCCGGGCGACAGCAGCACGACGTCTGTGCCCTCGCGGTCGGAGCGCGCCAAGGCGAGAGCCTCGGCGAAGTCGCTAGCGAGCGTCGTGTTGATGCTCTCGCTGGCGGCCCAACGGGCACCGGCTGGGCCGACGGCGACTACCTCAACAATGGCAGCCGGTGGGCGCGCCCGGAGGTAGGTACGGAGTGGCGAGAAGTCGAGCCCTCGGTCTTCGCCTCCGAGAATCAGGGTCACTCTCTTGTCCGGAAAGGTCTCGAGTGCAGCCACGACGGCTTCTGGAGCAGTGGCGAGGCTGTCGTCAACCCATTGACGGCCGTCGAGCGATGGAACGGTCTCCAGCCGGTGGGCGAGGGGTCCGAACGTCCGAACGGCGTCAAGCAGCACCCGGTGTTTCTTCGCTGGAAGGTCGAAGCCAGCCGCGATCGCGGTAAGTGCCAGCGCCGCATTGGTGTGATTGTGCGTTCCGTGGATCGGAAGTTGGCTCGCAGTCAATTCGCCCACGCCTTCCCAGGTGAGCCGCGCGCTCGTGGCGACAATTCCGATCGCGTCGGGCGCCAGGACTTGCGCAGTATCGGCGACACGCTCGCGGACGAGTTGGCCGATCTCTCCGTTCACCGTGGGGACGACGACGAGGTCCGGCTGGTGGCACACAAGGTTCAACTTGTCCTCGACGTATTGATCGTAGCCGCCGTGCCAGGGCAGGTGCTCGGGGTAGAGGGAGGTGACGACGGCGATACGTGGCGACGTCGATAGATCCGCAGCTTGGTAACTGGAGATCTCTGCTACGGCGACCCCCATTCCAGGGTCGTCGCCGTCGGTGACGGGAGTGCCGCCGTTACCGACGAGTGACGCCCTGACCTCAACACTGCTCAGGAGGTGTTGGATCAGCGAGGACGTGGTGCTCTTTCCCTTGGTGCCGGTAACGGCCACGACCCGCGCGGCGTTGTCAGCGAGCCACAGGTCTGTGAGAGAGGTGACGCTGACACCGAGTTGGCGCACGCGAGCGAGGTCCGGCGAGGTTCGGGGGACGCCGGGCGACTTGATGACGACGTCGGCGTTAGCCAGGCGCTCCAGGCCTTCCGCTCCGACGGCAGTCGCTGCGATCAGGTCTGCTGGCGCCTCAACCGCGTCCGTCAGCGCGAAGAGTGAGGGGATACCGCGGCGTTCGAGTTCAGCATGTGCGGCGCGGCCTTCGCGGCCGGTGCCCCAGATGACGACTCGGCGGCCAACGAGGTCTTCAAACCGCACGGGCGACTGCCTCCAGAGTGGGCGAGAGGAAGTGCTCGTCCTCCCGGAAGAGGAAGACGTCCGCGTGCTCTGATGCGCCAACGGCAAGCGCGGCAACCTGTGGATTGCTGAGGAAGGGGTGGTCCTTCCATTCGTCATGCACACGGAGGAGGTCCAGTGCGACTCGGCATTCGTCAGGCTCGCCGACGCACTCGAAGGGTTTCTGTAGGTCGTCCGCACCGAGCAGTTCTAGGAAACCCGCAGTCTGCTTAGGGTCGGCGAACATGTCGCGTCCACTGAAGATTTCCAAGAGGTTCGTCCGCGACATGAATGGAGCTAGGCACAGGAATACGAAGCGGCACTTCGGGCAATCGGCGCACCACGAGGTTCGGTCGCTTTCCTTGAGTTTGAAGGCCCTGTTGCAGCTCGTGAAGACCTGGTGGTACTCACGGTAGGTGGCAAACCGACGGGCGATTCGGAGTTCGGTCAGTGGGCGGAGCAGAGACACGTAGGTCGGCGCGCCAGCCGGGAGACTAGCGCGCAGCAAACGTTCGAACTCGATCCCCTTGGACCACTGGTGGTTGACGTCATGTCCGTACCACTCGACGTTCCCGTAGGACGAGCTCGCCTCGTTGCTGAATGCGACTGTGTCGTAGTCGAGCGCCATGGCGGTGAGCACTGCTACGAGTGAGTTCACTGCGGTGACTGGCACATGCCCGTTGGGTGCCCCCGCCTCGTTGAGCCGGAAGAGTTCGGGGTCGAGTCGTCTCCGGGCGGACTGCAGTGGAATCCGAGCAACCTCCGCGGTGGCTTCGATCGGTCGGTAGCTATTGACGGAGAACAGGCCCACATCGAAGCCGGCATCCTTGAGGCCCTCGATGGAGACAATCGAGTCCTTGCCACCACCGACGGCCACCAGCACGCGCCTGACCGTCTCCGACTCGTGTGCTCGAGATTCGTCCGCAGAGATCGGCGGAGCAATGATTTCGGTCTGAAACACCTCGGGCAGGTCGTTCACGTACGCGAACTCCCCGAGGCCGTTCTTAGTGAGCGTGTCGATGAAATGCCGTTCCTGAGTCGAAAGCCCAGCCGGCACTTCAATCCGCCCAGGCGCGAACGCCTTGAAGTAGCTCAAAGAAGCAGCGAGCGAGAGCAAGCGAAGCACCGCGTCACGGGTGCCCTTCTCGACGTGCTCGAGCGATCCGGGCAGTTTAATGGTCTCGGTGAACTTCGTCGCAACGCCGTCCCGCCCGATGCCCCGGTAGTCGAGTTCGATCGTCGAGCCCAGCAGCCGTGGCGGCAGGCAGATCAGTTCTCCCACCGTGTGCTCTTCCATGCTCACCACCCCTTGAGTGTACGAGTACCGAGCAGCCACGACCCGAACGCACCGCTGCACTCATGGTGCGGGCTCATAACAGCCCGTGGCCCTTGCTGGCTGGAGGTGCTCTCGACCCCAGGTATCTGCGGTCGTCGACTGCTCATCGAACTTTGTGGTCGATCACGGGTAGCCCGGTCGCCCACGCGGTCAAGAAGCCTGGGATCTCACGCCAGCGTGCTCACGACTGGGTGGCTCGGTTCCGCGCCGATGGCAAGGAGAAGGTCGTCGTCGGCGCATCTGTCCTAACAGGGCCAGGCCGGACACGGGATTGACCCCCAGCACCCACTCGCCACTTCCACCTCAAGCAGGAGCCCGCAAGCGTGCATGCTTGACACCGTAGCCGCCCACACTTCTGAATCCGTAGGGTCTGCCGGGCGCCGCGCGACCACCGAGGAACAGGCAGGGCCGTATTGCGTTTCGAGCCGAACGCCACTCCGGGCGCACCATTCGCACCGACCTCCCGTGTTGCCCCGATTGGCAACCGCAGGCTGGGTGGGCTGCTGCTCGACCCTCACTCATGGCTCGTCGTGGGCGCCGTGACCGGCCAGCGCGTAGACGTCCTCAATCGTGCACTCGCCGCGGGCCAGGAGGATGTCGCGCGCCGCGATCACGAGCCGCCGGCACCGCCCCGGGGTGCCTGCGAGGCCGCCGATCCGGGTGGCGAGGGTGTCGTCGACCAGCTCGTCGACGCGGTGCTCGAAAATGAGCCGGATGACGATCCGGGACAGCTCGGCGAGGTTGTACGGCGCGAAGTGCTCGACCACCGCGAAGCCGTCGACGACCGCCCCGGGCAGGGCGTCCAGCCGGGTGGTCCCGGCGAGGACCGCGATCTCCGACGCGAGGACCTCCTCCCCCGCGAACTGAACGTCCCCCGTCTGCAGCAGCGTCGTCAGCGCCGCCGCCCCGAACCCGTCGATGCGGTCGATGTCGTCGATGTACAGGATGTCGCCGTACCGCAGCAGCTCGAGGGCGTCGTACAGCGCCTGCGCCGGGAAGGGAGCGACGAGCTCGACCAGCCGCGCGTCGACCAGATTGGCGAGCAGCCGGGTGAGGTAGCGCTTGCCCATCCCGGGCTGCTCGGAGACCAGCAGAGAGTGCGGCAGCCGCCCGCGCCGCGCCAGGACGGAGTCGACGCGTACGCCGAACCGCTCGCGCAGGTGGTCCTGACCGATCCACCGCTCCCACTCGTGCGGCACCCGCGGCCCGTCGAGGTCGACCGGCGCGACGCCCCACCGCGCCTCGGGCTCGGGCTCACTCCACGACCCGCCGAGGGCGAGCCCCGGGTCCCAGTCGTTGAGCGCGGCCCGTACGCCGGCCACGATCTGCGCCGCCATCCGGTCCTGGCCGTGGCGGTACAGCGCGTAGCCGGTCCCGAGCAGCGTCGGGCTCACGCCGTCGTCGTCCATGCCGCCCATCCCGCCGATGCCATCCATGCCATCCATGCCATCCATGCCGTCGAGATCATCGAGGTCGTCCCAGTCGTCCACGGCCGCGCAGACCTCAGGCCGTGGCTTCGGACTCGAGCCGCGCGTGCTCGAGCGCGAACAGCTGGACGGACCGGGACTTGGGGAGCCGCTGCTGGAGAATCTCGAGGACCTGGGAGTGGTACCAGAGGAAGCCCTCGCGTCCGGTCTGGAAGCGGTCCCAGATCTCGTCGTCGGTGAGCAGCACGTCGTTCAGCGTCGCCCGGGTGTTGTGGAGCTTGTCCGCCGCCATCACCCTGAGGGCCGACTCCGACGCCGTGGCCATGCGCTCGATCGCCGCGAGCTTCCGCTCCCGCCACGGCGCCTTGGCCGCGCCGACCTCGAGGATCGAGTCGGAGCACTCCCGCACGATCCCGGCCACCTCGGCACCGAAGCGCTCCTCGATGACCCGCAGCACGGACTCGCCACCCTGGTCCTCGGCCGCGTCGTGCAGCACGGCGGCGAGCACCTCGGCCTCGGTGCCGTCGTCCTCGGCCACCAGCGCCGCGACCGACAGGAGGTGCGACAGGTAGGGCACCCGCGTGCCCTTGCGCACCTGCTTGGCGTGGAGCCGTGCCGCCAGCTGCATCGCGGCCGCGAACCGCTCCGGGTTCATCTCGTCAGTCCACATGCGTGCCTCCCCCGATCAGTGCCCCGTGGGCATCGCCAAGCTGGTCGTTCCACTTCTTCCCGAAGACGTGTGTACCGCGCCCCGCCGACACCCACCTGAGAGGTACTCGCGGCGGTTCGAGCGGCTCGAACGTCTGCAGGACCTCCAACCGATGCGGCTTGGCGCCGCTCTTCTCCTCGCAGAACCGCGCAAGGAGGCGGAGGCGCTGCCTCAGGCTCAGTAGGAGGGCGTCGGTCTCCCGATTCTCGACACCGAGTCGGGGCCCGAGTTTCATGAGGTCCTTCCGGATCTCGGAGACGGCCAGCAGGGTCGTCACCCCGTTGCGCGACGCCCCGATCAGGGGAGACCAGTCACGCATGCCTGCCAGCAGGCGACGGACGCACTGGTCCACGAGCTGCTTGCGCCAGCGCGCGTGCTCGTCGCAGTCCGTCAGCTTGCAGCCACCCGCACGGGGGTCGGCCGCCCCGAGCCCCGAGTCCGTGCGATGCAGCTGCTCCCGACCCTCGCGAAGCCACCTCAGCGGCCTTCCCGCTTCTTCCCAGCGCTTCCACTCAGGCGTGCTCGGTGGCCCTGGCGCCGCAACCAGGGCAAGGGCGACCTCCACGTCGACGAGGTGATCGACGATTCCGCCAAGACCCGCACCTGTGAGGCCCTCGTCCAGGGCGTCCTGGTGGCGCTGCTCGCGCTCCTCGTAGACGAGGAAGACAAGGCCCACGAGGAGCACGGTGCTCAGGATCCCCGCAAGGATCGAGTGGTCCGCCCAGAAGGTCGAGAGAACCTCGGAAGGCCAGTCGCTGAGCAGCATGGCGAGCAGACCCAGCGCACACGAAAGGGCCAGGACCTGGACGGTCGTGCGGGAGATCCTCGCTTCGCGAGCCAGATGAACGACCCACGCCATGACGCAGGCCAGCACCACCAGACCGACGGCCAGAATGGTCTCGGTGCTCACCGCCTGTCACCCCCTCGGGAGGGACGGCTGCGCTCTGGTCGCCACGCTCTGTCGTCGATCGCCGACACCCGGTCGGACACCTGGCGCATGAGAGACCCCCGTTTCTCCGCACTGCCCACCAGCGAGCATGCCCCACTCGGCGGCCGCTGGCTACGGCGCCGGCACGACTCCGTCGGTGACGCAGTCGTCGACTGAGGCTCGTCGATGAGCCCGCAGACCCAGCGGCGGCCCCTCGACGGAGAGCACCACGATGTCGCCGTACTTCTCGTTCAGCGCCGCCGCCTGCTCGTCGTAGGCGGCCCTGCGGTCATCCAGCTCCGACGCGTCGGCGCAGTAGACGGCGTTCATCGCGCCGCGCAGCCGGACGGCGTCGAGAAACGCCTCCGGAACCGGCACCTCCGCGGCGGCCACCTCGGCCTCGTCGTGGATGAACGCCAGCCGCCAGGCCGCGTAGTACTCGAGCTCGTACGCCGCCAGGAACGACGCGCGTACGTCGTCGGGCAGATCGCCGATCACCATTCACTTCCCCCGTGCCTGTGTGTCTACGTCTGGTGCAGTCTGCCCAACGCTCGACGGAACGACGGGTTAGGGCTCGCCGCCGGCAGCGCGGCGACCACTTCCGCGAGCGCCTGCTCGAACGGCACGCCCAGCAGCGCGGCGTACCGGGTCGCGACCGTGGGGGTCCGGCTCTGCGCGGCGACGCAGTGCAGGTAGACCGTGCGCCCCTCCGCCCGCATCGCCTGGACGGTCCGGGCCGCGTCGTCGATGACGAAGTCGACGTGCGGGTTGTGGTCGTCGCCCTTGTCGATGAGCCGGAACTCCACGTGTTCTACGCCGTCGGGCACCTGCTCGGCGCCGACCCGGCACAGGCTGACGACCGCGTCGACCTCGGCAGGCAGGTCGTCGAGCGCGGCCACACCGCCGATCCAGACGCCGTCGTCGTGCGGGTGCGGCACGAGCGTCTGCCTGCCGAAGAAGCCGTCGTACTCCAGACGGCCGACGCCGGGCCAGCCGGACGAGTCGGGGCGCCCGCCACCGATCGTCAGGTGGGCGAGCGCGACGAGCCGCGGGCCTCGCATCCCCGGCCAGCCGTGCAGCATCCGCCGCCACTCGGCCGGCACCGCGCTCGCGCCCCAGCGGGCGCCGAGCAGCGCGCCGGCGATGGCGGCGACGGTGTCGGTGTCGTTGCCGATCCCGACCGCGGTGTTGAGGGCGTCGCGCAGGTGCCGCCACGGCTGGTTCGCGGGGACAGGTGTCTGCACGACTGCGGACCAGGCCGCCTGCAGCGCGCCGACCACCCAGCCGTTCTGCTGGAACGTCGACGGCGGCTCGCTGGTCGCCTCGTCGAGGACAACTGCCCAGAGGTCGGGGTGGGGCAGGTGGCCGAGCACCTCGTCGGGCTTCGGCAGCTCGCCGTGCAGCACGGCGTGCCGGATCATCAGGCACCACAGCGCGCACCCCTGCCCGGCGAGCGGGTCGTGGTGAGTGAGCGCGCTGGCGGCCATCGCCGCCTCGACCAGCGCCTCGGGGTCGTCGAGGTGCGCCAGCGCGACCGCGCCCGTGCGCATCAGCGACCCGTTGCCGGCACTCTTGCCGGTCTGCCGGTGGATCTTGTACGCCGCCGCGGCCATCTCCGCGCCGGTCGGGGTCCGACCTGCGCGGCGCAGCACCGCGGCAGTCTGGATGCCCACGTCGGCCGGTCCGCCGGCGTACCAGTCGGCGAAGCGGCGCGCGACCGCGGTCAGCGCGTCGTCGCTGCGCAGGTCGGCACCGGTGGCGGCGACCTCGGCGATCGCGACCGCCTGGGAGGTGTCGTCGGTCCACTCCCCCGGCGCGAAGTTCCCGAGCCCGCCACCGATCATCCGGGGCTCGCCGTCGAGCCGGGCGGTCCCGAACTCGTAGCCGGCGCCGAGCGCGTCCCCGCAGGCGGCCGCGAGCAGGACGCCGACCGCGCGGTCGGTCTGGGCGGGCGTGAGGGCGGCCATCAGGCGCCCCCCAACAGCGGGTGGTGGCTGCCGGTCACGAGTAAGTGCATGTCGCGACCTGCTCCTAGAGCCCCGAGGCGATGAGTTCTTGAAGCAGCGCAGCACCCGCCTGAACCCGGTCCTGAGAGTCAATCGCCTCGCCGTCCTGGCCGGATTGCGGGACTGATAGGTGCCACCATCCCTCGTGGGCGACCAAGCCGGCGGTGCTCTCGAGTTCCCGTATGCACTCCTGGGAAGCCGACGACGGCGCCTGGATCGCGATCCCGGTGGGGACACTGCGCAGGCCCGTCCCCGAGCGGGTGAGCTTCATCCACCGCGGCGTGGTCGAGTACCCGTAGAACCACGGATCCTCCACCTCGTCCGGCCTGCCGGCTTCGCACCAGATCGCATACAGATAGGCGTCCCGGTACCAGCTGCGCTGCACGGTCTTGCGCAGCATGGTGAGCTCGTAGCCGATTCTCTCGTCGGCCCCGTAATAGATCCCAGAGTTGCCCTCGCGCATCCACGGGTAGCGCACCAGGTAATACCGCCAGTCGTAGTGCGAGGCAGCGATCCGGGCGTCGAGGAAGTCCTTGCTGATCGAGGCGAGGGCATCCTGCGTCTCCTCGGACGACTCCGCGAGTCGATGGAGCAAGGTCCCGAGAACCCCGCGCACACGCGCGAGCGCTGTTCGGTCGCCTCGATCCACCAGCAGCGTTCTCCACACGCTCTCCGTGGTGGGCGACCCGAAACGGTGCTGGTCGGAGTTGGGGTAGTCGCGCTGGTACTCGCCTGTCGCCAGCAGGGCACCGGTCAGCGCTGGCCAGTTGTGCGGAGCGAAGGCGGCCTCGAATGCCTCGGCGCGCTCCTCGATCGAAGGATCGAGGTCGAACGCGGCGAGGGTGCCGCGCAGAATCGTGTGGTCCTCGAGACGGTGCACGGACGTGGTGAGCTCGGGATGACGGCCGAGGAATCGCCGCTTCTCGATCTCGTCCTTCACCTGGTTGTGATTGAAGGTCTCGAGGGCCGCAAGCTCCCCACTCCGCATGAACTCTTCGACCTCTGCGATGAACTTGGGCATGTTCTGGACGCGCATCTCGAACTGCGAGGCCTCGTTCATGTTGCGCAGGCTCCGCAAGCGGCTGGTCACATCCTCGGTCTTGTGGATCTTGTGGATCAGGACGGCGAAGAGGAGCAGGGTGTCGGTCAACGAGAACAGACGGGTCGTTCCCCGCACCGCGCCATATCGTTCGCAGCAGGCATGGAACAGGTCCGTGGAGCTCGCTCCGACGAGTCGGACTCCCTCGCCGTCTCGGCTGGTCTTGAAGAACTCGGCGAAAACGTCGGCGATCGTGTTGTCAGTCGTCCAGACGTCGAAAGCGCTGCAGATGAACTCGAGATGCTCGGCATGCCGCGGGTTTCCTGGGCTGAGCAGGGTGCTGATCCGCTGTTCGGGGGTGAGAACCTCATCTCCGCGGACTCGATGCTCGCGCCATTCGCACACCTCGATGAGGAAGTCGAAGTAGCGCATGAACTCGTCATCGACGATGTCGTTGTCACCCCGGTAGGGCCAGAAGAGATCGGTCCACACCCCGTCGATCCGGTGCCCGAAGTCGTGGTCTGCCCCGGTCTCGGCGACCAGTCGTCCGATGTGTGCCTTGAACGCCTCGAAGGCCGTGAGCGGCTTCCCGCGGGAGTTCATCTTGATGTAGAGGTCGTCGGCCTGACCCATCTCGTCGATGGGCAGCAGCTGGAACCAGACAGCGGGCTTCGTCTCGTCGGTCAGCCGCCTCCAGAGCTCGTCGACATCGGCCCCCGAGAACCGCGCGGCTACCGCGTCGATCGTCACGAGCATCGCCCGGATGGTCGGGTCGTAGCGCCACAGGTGCAGGTACCAGCTCTGGTCGGTGATCCACTCTGACGGAGGCGAAGCGAGGTCTCGGGGAGGCGGGTTCTTCACGATGCGCTCGCAGAAGAGCCTCGCGCTGGGGCGTGTTGCGTACGAGAACCGGGTCCAGGGCTCGGAGGCAGTGAGCTGGCCGCGACGGAAGGCGAGGTACCAGTGCAGGAGGTACAGCGTCGTCAGTCTCTGCTGTCCGTCGAGGGGCTCGAACTTCCCATCGCGCACCTCACCGTAGATGAAGTCGAGCCCGACCGGCTCGTCGTCGGTGAGGGCCGAGTAGAGCGCGTCGAGGAAGGTGCGCCGGATGGCTGTGCTACGAGCGTCGAGACGTCCTTGGGCGTAATCCCGTTGGATCATAGGGATCTCGACCTGTTCGACTCTCGGAGCACCATGAGAACCCGTCTCGAACATGCCGTGGAAGGTCGAGCGGTAACCGACGATGCCGCCGTCACTCATGCGGAAGCCTCCTCGAAGTCTTCGATGGGGTCGTTCTCCGGCGTGTCCTCCAGCAAATAGGGGCTGAGCGCGGCGCGCATGGCATCCAGGTACGCCTCGCGATCGCGCCGTCCCCAGAAGTGGAGCTGGCGGGATCCCGGACTCTTGTCGTAGTACTTGAGGAAGACGTTGCGGGTACAGATGGGGATGTAAGACCCGGCTTGGTCGAGGTCGATCAGGTGGCGACGCTTGACCTCGAACACGGAGTTGCTCAGCACACTGTTGTCGTCACGGGACAGCAGTGCGAGGTTGGCGATCGAGTCGATCTCGTCGCGATCGGCTGCCTCGGGACCGCCGTCCTCTTCGAAGTCGCCCTTCGCAGTGAAGAGGGCGACGATTTCCCGGTGGAGCGGCCCGAAGGTGTCGCTGCTGATCGTGGGCAGCGCTGCCTCGATCCGGTCGTCGAGCGAGTGGCGTTCCTCCGCGGAGAGGTCCAGCGCGTCCAGAGCGTCGCGGTGTTCGTTGAGCCACGCGGTCCACTGCTCGACCGTGTTGAGACCTTCCGAGTTCTGGGCGTGGATGTGCTCGAGGGACCATAGCTTGAGCGCGTGAGCACTGAAGGAATAGCGCTCGGATGAGTGGTCGTTTCGACGGATCGTCTCGACGTTCATGAGCAGCAGAGCCCGGCTGGTCTTCGCGCTCCCGTAAGTCAGAGCCGTGACGCCGTGCCACGGAAGGTCGAGACTCTTCGTGATGAGGGCATCGAGTGACGCTTCAAAGGTCGATCTGGGAGTGTCAGTGGCCAGCTCGACGAGTTGAGAAAAGGAGGCTCGGCGAGTAGCGACGAGATACCCCACTTTGTGGAAGAGGCTGCGGTCGTCGTGCCACCCCAGCACCAGCGAGTGCAGGTCGACCACCCTGCTCCAGAGCTGCTCCGGATCGTCGACGATCAGAGGGCGCAGCGTCTCGAAGGTGTGGAACGGGGCGCGGTGGGCCGGCCTACCCGAGATGGAATCGGCAATCGTGTCGAGAAGAAGCTCGATCCTGGTCGCACCGCCGTTCGACGACCCCGTGGCGAAGGCCCAGACCTCCGGCGACCACAGGTCGCGCTCGATGCTGTCCCACTGGGCCGCGGTTTCATGCTGACGCTCGACACGCGACAAGAGTGAGGCCTTCACGAGCTCGGCGTCGGTGAGCGGGATGCGCCCCACGTTCAATCGTGTGAACAGCGCTCGGGAGTCGAACTCCGGCTCCTGGGGCGCCTCGTACCAGATGACGTAGACCGTGTCGGTCAGCGCCTGGAAGAGCTGGATGGCGGCGAACGTCGCGTTCTCCTGCTCTCTGAACCAGGCATTCACCACCGTAAAGGCCTGGTACATGTGGAAGTAGTCGATGTTGCCCGACGCCGCTTCCTCGTCGGGCTGATCGAGGTAGGCCGCACTTCCCGGCCGTGTCTCGTAGGTGAGCGTGTAGCGAGGCTCGGACTGCGGAAGGAAGGTCTGGAGGCTTCGGAGGATCAGGTACAGCGTCGTGAGCCGCTGCTGACCGTCGACCAGCTCCCAGCACCCATCGTCCATCGGTTTCACGACGACCGGTTGCAAGTAGTACTCGGACGTGCCCGCCTCCTTGATGTCGTCCAGGAGTCGGCGGACCTCGTCCTCACCCCAGCGGTAGCCGCGTTGGTAGTCGGGAACGAAGAAAGTCCCCTCGAGTTCGCCGACCTTGCGCGGTTCCAGAATCGCCGGAGTTCCGAGATGCATGCCGGCCATCCTCGCGCACGTCCCCCTCACGTCAAGGCACGCCAGCCAGAAGATTCCAAGCCCGGTTCTGCGACCACGACGGTTCGAGTCTCCGCTCGCGACCGCCCGCTGGAATCCGAGACATTCTTCGGACTCCACCCCAGGTGCTATGGGCACCTGGGCATGTCCGGGGCCCAGCTTGTGTGGAATCGGTACGCCCATCGCGACGCGACGAGCTCTTCAATTGCTCAGCCCCCGCAGAGTCGTCGAGAACGATCCAGACCGCCTATGCAGACCTTCTCCGGCTTCCGAGCGCGCTAGACACGGACACCTTGGACGCCGCAGGAGGCGTCGTGATCAGCTGGGTCAAGGGTCGATTAGGGGAGGCTCTGCTGGATGACGGCAGGGGACTCATCAGCGCCACGATCGAACCATCCAGACCGCACCGACCCTAGGTGGGGATGGCGGACCATGTCGATCTCGGACTTGAGGATGGAAACGCCTGGTTGCGGGCCTGGGTCAAGCTCAATTCGCCGCTTGGAGGTGGGCTGATCAGCCCAATTCACCCTTCGTCGTCGGCAGGAGCTCGCTCGGCTCGCCGGACCACACCACCACGAGCTCGTCACGGGCCCTCGTGGTCGCCACGTAGAGCAGCGACCGCTCGCGACGCAGCGCATCCTCACGGTCAACGTCACTGAGCCCGTTGAGCGCGTACGGCGCCGGCAGCGACCCTGCGTCCGTGCCCGCGACCAGGACCCGCGAGAACTCCATCCCCTTGGCCCGGTGCATCGTCATCACCACGGGCTTGCCGGTGGGGACGGTCCTGTCCTGGACGAAGCGGGCCTCCACACCTCGCTCCTCGAGACCACGAACCAGCCGCTCCCCCGCCTGCTCGGTCCGCACCAGCACGCCGATCGTCTCGGGCACGACATCTGCCCCTCGCCAGCCACCGATCACCTTGGCAGCGAGGTCGAGCTCCTCGGTGGGCGTGGTCGCGCGCAGCATCTGGGGCGCTGGCCCAGTTCGAGCCGACCGGTAGTCGCTCGTGTCCTCGGGCTCGTCCTCCAGGTCGACGAACTCCGTCCCCGACAGCACGCTGACGGCGTAGCGAAGGTTCTGCGCCGTGGTGCGGTAGTTGAGCCGGAGCCGCTGGGACCTGCCCACGATCTTGATCCCGTAGCGCCCGAGCACGATCTTCTGCCCGTAGATGCGCTGGTGGGAGTCCTCGGCGATGAACAGGTCGTCGGGCCCCTCGGCCACGAGCGCCCGCAGCAGCTGCCAGTGGGTCGGGCTGAGGTCCTGCCCCTCGTCGACGAGCACGTGGTCGAACGGGCGCACCCCGGGCGCGTCCAGCACCTCCGCCGCGATCGCCGCAGCCTCGGCGAAGTCCACGCTGCCCCGGATCCCTGCGTCGAGCCGGTAGGCCTCCACGACCTTCCAGACCGCGGCACGCGCCGACCGGTCGAGGGCGATGCCGCGGCCGGGGCGCCGCACCCTCGCGTACTGCTCGAACGACGTCACCCTGTGCGGCAGCACGACCGTGGCGTACTCGGCCTCGAAGAACGTCGGGCTGCGCAGCTCGGCCGGCAGGTCGCCGCCGTCGCTGGCGATCGCGTCCCTCCAGGCGGTGCGAGGCGTGACGTTCCCGATCTCGCTGGTCCGGCTGCCCAGCACGGTGGTGACGGCCGCAGCGAGCGCCTGCGGGTTCGTCTGGCGCACAGCACGCGCTGCGGCGTCGATGCCCCGCACCAGGATCCCGGGCTGGCCGACCTTATCGACGGTCCGGAGCGTGGGGTCGAGCACCTTCAGGTCGCGCTGCAGCGCCTCGGCCAGGGTCTTGTTGAACGTCGTCAGCAGGATGCGGGCGTCGGGGTCCTTCCTCGCCAGGTGGCGGGCGCGGTGCAGCAGCACCACGGTCTTGCCGGTGCCGGCGCCGCCCGAGAGCCGGAAGGGCCCGTTCCAGCTGCGCTCGGCGTACCGTCGCTGCTCGGGGTGGAGAAACACGCGCCATGCAGCGAAGTCGTTGTCCTCGATCGCGCGACGCAGGTCCGCGTCGTCCTCGACGAAGGCGAACTGGAGCCGCGCGGCGGGGTGGTGCAGCGCCCTGGCCAGCTGCTCGTCCGCATCCTTCGAGGCGTCCGCTGCAGCGCTGTCCTCGATGCCGAGCGACTCCCGCACCTGCTCGATGCTCTTGCCGGCAGACAGGTCGATGAGGGCCACACCCTGCCAGCTGGTAGCCACGTCGGCCAGGGTCACGAGCTCGTCGGGATCGGTCACCTCCATCGCCAGGTCGACGAGCGCAGGGTCCAGGCCGAGGTCGTCGACGAGCCGCTCGGCGGTGTGACCGAGGCGGACCAGCAGCGGCTCGGCGGGCTCGGCCGGCGCGGCCGGCGCGGGCTCCTCCGCGACGTGCGGCGAGGGCGGAGGCGTCGCCGCGTCGTCGCTCAGCAGCAGCTCGGCGATGCCGTTGACCGGGTTGACCTGGAGCCGGGCCCGCATGGCGAACTCGGCAGCCTCGTCGTGCGGCCAGACGCCGAGATAGACGTACATCGAGTCGGCGCCCTGCCCCTGGACCTTGAACATCACGGCGCGCCAGAACTGGTCGACCCGTCCGGTCCGGACCCGCGGGTCCACCGCGTGGACGATCGGCTCCACGTGCAGCCCAGGGAGGGTGTCGTTCTCGGCGAGCTTGGCCAGGAACGCGTAGGCCTTGCCCCGCACGGAGCCATCGATGCTGGGGGCGTGCTGCTGCGGTCCGAGGATGATCTGCGGCACTAGTGCTCTCCTGCTTCTTCGAGGGCAGCGCGGATGGCGTCGACGTCGGGCTGGACGACGGACCAACCGAGCTCGACGAGCTCGTCGCGGTCGTCCTCAGGCATGTCGATCCCGACGGCGACCCGCTGCTGCGGCCAGGCCAGGTCGATGGGCAGCCCGTCACCGGTCTCGAGGCCGAGCACCGGGACGGGCAGGTCCGCGGCAGCCAGCTGCTCGAGCAGGCCGCGCTCGGCACCGACTGCCTGCTCCAGTAGCGGACGCCAGGGGGCGGGGTGCTCGACGTGCACTCCTGCCGGCGACCCGGCGTCGACGCGCACGCTGGACTCGACCGCGGCACCACCGGTCTGGCAGTAGGTGACTACGTGAGCCTCCTGCAGGCGCAGGTTCACGAGGTTGGAGAGCCGCAGCCACTCGTTCCAGGCGGACTTGTGCTGTTGGCCCAGACGCTCGGCCC
Organism: Nocardioides sp. GCM10027114; assembly: GCF_042659625.1. Classification (NCBI taxonomy): domain Bacteria; kingdom Bacillati; phylum Actinomycetota; class Actinomycetes; order Propionibacteriales; family Nocardioidaceae; genus Nocardioides; species Nocardioides sp. GCM10027114. The sequence continues at coordinate 41,508 of NZ_JBHSSS010000025.1, read as the reverse complement.
GGTCGTCGATCAGGGCGGCGATCTCGGTGGCGTGGCCGTTCGTGTTGCGTGCCACCACCGTCAGTGTGTCGTGCTGCCACGACCACGCCGTCTGTTCACCGGTCGTGGGCAGCGGTTCACCGTCGTGCAGCAGGCGCACAGTGGCGCCGAGGCCGACATCTCGGGCGACCTTCCCAACCGAGCCGGCACCGACCAGCAGCAGCGGAAGGTGCTCCGCCAGCGCCTGCAGGCCGGCCGGGTCAGGGTGGGCGACCCAGCTCGTGACCAGGTCGACCGGCCCGCCCGTGACCAGGTCCCGCAGGCCGGGCCGCAGCGCTCCCTTGCTCACCGCCATTGCCTGGCTCCAGCGCTGCTCGCTGAACCACGGCGGCGGGCTGACCGTGCGCGCCTCGGCGGCCTCCAGGTCCGCCCACGTCAGCGAGACGACCACGTAGCCCTGGGCCCGCAGCACGGCCCGCTTGTGTGCGTCGTCGGCCAGCCGGTTGACCGCCGGGCTGGCGTGGAACTGCCAGCCGTCGCAGAAGACGGCCAGGCGCGGGATGTCCGGGGCGTTGCAGACGAGCACGAAGTCAGGCCTCACCTGCCCGAGCGGCAGCTGCGGCTCCAGGGTCCAGGTCCGGCCGCCGAGAAGGATCGTCCAGCGGTTGCCGTGGGGCCCGGGGTGCTCGGTGACGCTCGCACCCAGCCCCTCGGTGAGTCGGTGGTGCAGCACGGCCCGCAGCTTCTGCTCGATGTGTGTCTCGGGGTCGTACGTCGCGGTGGCCTGCGGCACCACGGTCCACTCGATGGCCTGGCCGAGGTCGCCCTCGGACCTGTTGCCGAGCAACAGGTCGCGCAGGTGGCGCTCGGCCGCGACGCGCGAGACGTACCGACCCGCGGGGCCGTTGATCCACGGCGACAGGCACCGGTGGCAGGCCGCCCGGTTCTCGTGCTGGCACGGGCAGTCCCGCACGACGGACCACGCTCGGTGCAGCACCGACCAGAGCTTCTGCGGCTCGGAAAGCTCCGCGAGGTAGCCCGTGCCGCCAGGCACCACGTCGTGGACGAGCAGCGCGTCGCGGTTCTCGGTCCCGTCGCTGAGGAAGGGGTCGACGACCTGCTCGACGGCGAGGTGGTCGGGGGCACCTCCCAGGTGCTCCCTCAGACCGAGCTGCAGGGCCGCCATCAGGCTCGGCACCGCGAACCGGTCACCGACGGTGATCGTGGCCGGCAGCCGGATCACGACGCCCTCCGTGGTGAGCGTCCGCGAGAGGGCGATGGCGCGGACGTCCTCGTCCAGCGCCTTGCGCTGCGGGCACCAGGGCCGGTGCTCCGCGGCCGAGTTGCGACCCGTGCCGGTGTCGACCTTGCCGCACTTGGCGCAGACCCGGAACAGCGGCGCCGCGTGCTCCTGCCCGGCGATCCAGCGGGAGCCGGACGACGGCTCCCCGGCCCGGCCGAGGTTGAGCCACCTGATGGTCATGCCGACCAGGTGCTTCACGCCGAGCGGGTAGCCGTCCACGTGCCACTCGTGCCGCGGGGTACCGACGTCTGCGGCGGTCACCACCTCGAAGCCGGTGCGCTGCCGGTCGTCGCGGCCGTCGTCGATGGTCGCCTCCTCGCGCCGCACGGCCGAGGAGACGCTGGTCAGCTCGACGACGTCGAGGTTCTGCTGGACGTCGGCGATGGCCGGGTCGCCGCAGCGCGGGCAGGAGGCCGGCGGCTTGGCGCCGTCCACGCGATGGTGGGCGTGGCCGCACGATGGGCAGAAGGCCCAGCGCTGCACGGCCTCGGCGTTCGCACCGAGGTCGACGGCGTCGACGAGCAGCTGGTGGCGGTTGGCGTAGAAGGTGGCACCCGGCGCCAGGTCGCGCAGCGCGAGGGCCGAGGCGCGGTTGAAGGTCTGCTCCTCCGTCACGTACGTCTGCGTGTCGGGGTCGATCCAGCTGAGCGTGACGTCGAGCGTGACCGAGTCGTCGAGCAGCGTGTAGTTGGGCAGGATGCCGTGCTCCTCCAGCACCCCGATCCAGTAGCCGTCGCGGACGTCACTGAGCTGCTTGCGCGCAAGGCCGAGGCCAGCCACGGCGGTGCGCAGGGCCACCTTGTCGTCGTCGCTGGCCGCGGGCAGGCCGGCGCGCTCCTGGAGCTCGGGCAGCTCGGTCTGGATCTCCGAGATCCGGTGCTGCAGCGTCTCGACGCGACGCGTCCAGCGGTGGCGCTGCTCGTGCAGGAAGAGCGAGAGCAGGCTGGTGAGCGGCTCGGCCCCGGGCGTGGCCCAGGCCTTGAGCCGGTCCCGAGCGTCTGGTGAGAGCGTGTCGAAGCCGGCAAGGAAGCCGTCCAACGCCTCGCCGGTCTCGCCTGCGGTGGCGAGCGCGTGGAGGAAGCTGCCGTCCTCCATGCTGCCGATCGCCTGGGCCGGTGTCGTCGGGTGCGGCGCGTCGGGGCGCCGCGCAAGGGTGTCGGCTACCGAGGCGAGGTACTGGCGCCGCAGGATCTCCTCGGCATCGAGGTACGTCGCGGGAGGCCGGACCTGGCCGTTGACGACCGAGAGCGGGTCTCCGAGCCGCGGCAGCTGCTCGCCTCTGCCGGAGACGAAGGCGAGGTTGAGGGCGCTGCCGGTGAGGCGCCCGGCGCGGCCGACGCGCTGGAGGTACGACGCCACGCTGCGCGGCAGCGAGGCGAGCATCACGGTGGAGAGGTCGCCGATGTCGATGCCCATCTCCAGCGTCGGGGTCGCGACGAGGACATTGGGGGCCTGCGGGTTCGTGGCGCTGACCTTGAACTGCTTCTCGTACTCGAGCCGGGTCTCGTCGGGGAGCAGGCTGGTGTGCTCCCTGGCGACGACCCGCGTGGTGTCGGCTGCCTCGTAGAGAGTCCGGTAGAAGTTGTCCGGTTCGCCGGCGGCACGGCGGAGCCGGCCACGGCAGCGCAGCACCTGGCACGGCGCGCCTTCCAGCTCGTCCACCACCTGCCGCGCGCCGGGCACGAGCGACCCGCAGGTGTCGCAGGCGAGCAGCACGGCTCCGCCCGCGAGGTCGTCGCCGCTCACCGGCTCGACGAGGACGCGGCTGGGCAGCACCTCGTAGACCTGCCCTCCGGACTGGGTGTTGACGGTCTGCACGACGTCGAGCGCGGCAAGCTGTCGTAGCAGCTCGACCGCGAGCGAGGCACCCTCGGAGGGCGTGCAGCCGAGCACCCTCGCAGCCCACACGGCGTACCAGCTCTGCGACGACGCGACAGAGACGAGGTCGTTGTCGCGGGGGCCGCCGCTGCCGCCGACGCGCGGGTAGGCCGGCGCCGGGCGCCCACGGGGGAAGGCCGGCATGCCGTCGGCTGCTGGGCGGCCACCCCAGATCGGGTAGCGGCGGCCGTCCTCGGACTGGTAGCGGCGGAACCACTCGTGCTGGATCGCGCCGTCGGTGCGCATCCGCTCCAGGACGCCCCGGACCCAGCGCACCCGATCAGTGTCGGTCACCCCGAGGCCCTCGAGGTGCTGCTGCCCGACGGCCTTCTCGACCGTGGTGGCAGCGCGCAGCAGGGTGGCCGCGGAGGCGTCGACCTGGGCGGCGAGACTCCCCGTCAGCTCGAGGGTGCGGCCGAGGCGCGACTGGAGACCGAGCTCGAGGACCGTGTCGAGCAGGAGCCGCTTGCGCACGCGGCGCATCACCGCAGGCGGGACCCGACGCTGGCGACGCTCCCGCCAGAACGGCGCGAACTCGTCACGGTCGGCGTAGTCGGGGGGCAGCAACCGGTAACGGCGGTGCGGGTCGTCACCTGCCTGCTCCAGCATTCGCTCCACGAGCAGGTCTAGGCTGACCGGCTCGTCGTCCACGGCCGCGCGCAGCACGGCGCGCAGCGTGAGCCGGTGGGAGCGGCTCTGGACGAAGCCGGCACGGTGGGCGGCGTCCTGCACGCTGTCGGTGAAGACCAGGCTCTTCTTCTCGGTCTTGTCGAGGTCGTCGCTGCCGAAGATCGTGGACAGCGACACCGAGAGCAGCGTCGCGACGGCGGTGCCGAGGAACCGGATGCCGTCCTTCTGCAGGCAGGAGGGGCAGGTGTCCTTGCGGGAGTGCTCGCCGGCGCTCGGGCCGTGGTGGGCAAGGACCGGCAGGACTCGCCCCTCGGCGAGGTCGCCGGCGTCGTCGGGTCGACCGGCCAGCACCCGCCGCTGCTCGGCGTGAAGCCACATCAGCCGCGGCTCGTCCGGGTCGCTGGGGGGCTCGCCCGGATCGGCCTCGGCCTCGGCGGGCGCGTGGATCAGGGCACGGAACTCGCGGTCCTCGGACATGCGGGCTCGCCGGATCTCGTCGGCGTCGGCGCCAGTGAGGTCGAATCCTCCGACGGGTGCGCGCTGCACGGCCCATCCGGACCTGCCGCAGTGGCGGCAGTAGATCGCTGGGAACGCCGGGACCCCGCCGGTGCCGGCCTCGGCGCCTGCGGCCAGATGGCGGTCGTCGGACCAGAGGTACTCCGGGGTCCCGGTGGCGCGTCGGTCGATGCGGCTGAGCTCGCGCACCCAGAGGTGGAGCTCGACCGACAGCGCGGCGCGGCCGACCTCCTTGCGCACGTGGCTGAGCACCGCGCTCCACAGCAGCAGCACCTGCTCGGCGAGTGCGCGGGCGGTGTCGTCGGCGGCGTACGACGGGAGCACCGCCTCGACCAGGTCGGCGAGGTCGGCGGCCTGCTCCGCGGCGGCGACGAGCGACCGGGTGAAGGGGTGCGCCTTGACCAGGTCGAGCAGCTCCTCGGGGCTGGCGCCCGCCAGCAGCGGGGCGTTGCCGTCGGCGTCGGCGTCGGCGAAGAGGCTTCCGAGGACGACCTCGGCGATCCGGCGGCCCTTCACCTGGGAGGAGCCGACCTCGACGGCCAGCTCGACCGCCTCCTTGTCGGTGCGCGGCGTCAGCGTGGTGGCCGGGGTGCCGAGCCAATCGTCGAGGTCGAGCCGTGACTCGGTGACGACGGAGGTCTCGTCGAAGTCGTCGCCGAAGACGGTGCGGGCGAACTCCAGCATGGCGAGCGGGTCGCCGCGGTCCCCCAGCGTCGCAGACGTCGCGACCGGCGTGACGAGCCCGAGCGGGCGCGCCCGCTCGGCGGCGGTGAACGCGTCGGCCGGCCAGTGGCTCTTGAGCGCCAGCCCGAGCCGGCGCAGCAGCATCGAGACGTCGGTTCCCTGGGCGCCGTCGTAGGTGTGGAACTCGTCGAGCACGAGGTACTGGAGGCTCGTGGCGCTCTCCGCCCAGATGCGCTGGTCGGCCTCGCGCAGCAGCATCTGGTCGAGCATCTTGTAGTTGGTGAGCAGGATGTCGGGCGGCTCGTGCCGGATGACGTGACGGTCGGTGATCAGCCCGTCGGCGCTGACCCGGGAACGCGTGATGCCCTGCTCCCCCGTGTATAGGGCGGCGGTGATGCCGGAGAGCTCGTCGTGGCTGGTCAGGATGTCCGCGAGACGGCCCGCCTGGTCGTTGGCCAGCGCGTTCATCGGGTAGAGGATCAGCGCCTTCGTGCCGGTGACGCCGCGCCGTCTCGCCCTCAGGACGTGGTCGAGGATCGGGTAGAGGAACGCCTCGGTCTTGCCGGAGCCGGTGCCGGTGGTGACCAGGGTGGGCAGCGGCCGAGGCTTGTCCGACCCGAGGTCGAGGCTGGTCAGGCGCGCGAACGCCTCCGCCTGGTGGCCGTAGGGGGTGGGGCCCTCGTACCACTCGAGCGAGTCTCGCCAGCCTTCAGCCGCCGGGCGGAACGGCAGCCGCAGCCGCAGGTACGGCCCCTTGAAGATGCCGCTCTCTCGGTCCTGCAACAACTCCAGCAGCGCCGCACGCGCCTCCTCGTCGGCGAGCGAAAAGGTAGTCGCCAGGTAGTCGAGGATGCTCTGCTGAACCCGGGGAGCTTGGGTGGTGGGCAGCAGCTCGGTCACGCGCCGCCCCGTTCCGCGAGCACCTTCTCGAAGTGGGCGTACGCCTGCCGCATGTCCGCCTCCCGGTCCAGGGTGGCGAACGGCAGCTCGTACGTGTAGCTGTTCCCCGAGGCGTTGGTAGCGGTCCGCTCCTCCTCGCTGATGGCGTCACCCCTCTTGCGCCAAGCTGCAAGCACGGTCTTGGGCACCAACCTCCCCAAGGTGTCGTAGACGTATTGGCTTTCGTCGTAGAAACGCAGAACCGAAAATTCGGACCTGTAGACCTCGCATAGGTCATCCACAGAAATTCCAAGCCCAATAGCGATCAGCGCATCCAACTCAACCTGCGCCTGCCGGCGGTCTGACGCTCGGCGAAGCGGCAGGCCCGGCGACCACGAACCTTCGACATTCGTTAGCGTCGGCCTGCCCGCGTAGGCAAGCCCGCCCGACCAGTCGGTCCACCTTGAAGAGCCCTCTGCAACACGAGCCCACAACTCACCGAAGGCCTGGGTCAGGAAGTTCAAACGGGAAACTCGCAGAATGACGTCATCCGCCAATAGAAAATCATCGGGCAGAATCGGGATGCGTCGCATGGCCTCCTTGTTTAGCGTTGCGGGAGAAACGTTGCGCACAAAAAAGTCGACAACGAGCGCGCCGGCCGCGCCCGCGCTCAGGACAAGTTGTCGCGGCTCAACGCCACCCAATCCTGACACCGCGTGAACGTGGGCAGCGCCAGGCGGGACGAGCGCAGAGATAAGCGTTCGCTCGTTGGAAGTGTTGACCATACTCCGCCACAACAGACGGTAGTGGTCGAGCGCCGAGGCGCCCTCGGCACCCCAACGACTAAAACCTTGCCTGTATTGGCGTCGAGACCCCGAGGGCTTGTAGGACGTAACCGGGAGGGCAGCCGCAGCAAGTTCGTCCAGGTCTATCAAACTCCAGTCCTTATTGCTCCTCATCGATTGATTCGGAAACTTGCTGAATAAGTTGTGCACGTGGAAGTTCGGCCCCTGAAGGATTACGTCTTCCCACGAGTCGGGCATCCCCCATGCCCTTACGAACCTTCCCGAGACAAAGTCTGTTCTCTCGTTCCATCCCTGGGAGTAGGAAAAGTCCAGAGAACCCAACCTGGGCGCCTGAGCGAGACGATCGAGAACTCTCGTCATGCTGACGGTCAACCCACCTACCATCCGCGCTTGGCGCGGAGGGACATCTGGCGACTCAACCAGGTCACGCCAAGAAGTAAGAACATCCTCGTCGACTCGAACAAGTCGATCTCGATGAGGCCTCACATCCCAGGCACCCGAATCGGTCTTAACGCCAGGAACGTCGCCACTGCCGTCGTGAGCAAGCGAACGGATTACGGTATCCGGATGGAAAAGACCTAGAGCCTGAATGAAGTCGACACGTGATCGCTGACTTCCATATACGTGAACGCCATAGCGAGTCGTGTTATGCACCTCGAACAGCAGGAGTTCATTGCTGAATTGCCAGTGACGCCTAAGCCTTTCGTACGCTGCGCAACGAAGGTACTTGGCCTTCTCCTCAACGAAGTGCGACTCTGGATGGAGGAGAACCACAATCCCGCGCTCCGTCTGATGCAGCCATGTCCGCTCCATGAAGCATCGATAAAGGTCTGGGCGCAGTCCCGTGAGATGTGGAAACAATTGGGGCGCTGACACCGCGGCTCGAATCGTCAGTTGGTCAGCTGCTGACTGCACGTACTCCCGGCACACCGACGCTTGGGAAAGCGATTGCGCTCTCAACGCGGCCGCGACCTCGCTTGCCATCTGCTGACTTAGCGCAAATCGCACGTCGAACTCGGCGAGCGCTGCCGCCTCATCCCAGTCCGGCCTTACCCACGGCGGGTTCCCGACCTGCAGGTCGAAGCCCCCGCTTGCGAACACCGGGGCGAAGTCCAGCTCCCAGTGGAAGAACCCCTGCTGCTCCGCGATGCGTTCGCAGACCTTGAGCCAGGGATGCGCCGCCAAGACCTTGTCGAACGGCATCGCGCTGGCGAACGATCGATCAAGCTGCTCGGCAGTCTCGAGCTCATCCCACGTGACGGCAGACGCCAGCGCTTCGTCCCCCTTGCGCGCGTATGCGGCAGAGCCTGTGCTGCCCAGGATCATCCCGAGAGCGTCGTACCACTGCTCCAGGCTCGGCGGCGCGACGCCGCCATCGTCGGGGTCCTCGGTGAGCGGCCAGAACCACAGCGCGCACCAGGCGTCCATGACCCGGCGCAGCCGCCTGTAGGCGCCGTCGACGTCCGCGAGAGATGCCTCGATCTCCTCGCGGGAGACGTGTCGTCCCGCGGAGCTCTTGGTCTCGGCGGGCTTGATCTCCCTGTCATCGCCGTCCCACAACCGGATGTCACGACGGACCTGCTCGTTGGCGATCTCCAGGCGTCGCTGGGCGAGCTGCCAGAGCCGCTCGACGCGCTCGCCCAGGTCGACCAGCCGGTCGACCTGCTTCTTCGCGGGCTTGCCGCGGATGCTCTTGCGCCATGACTTGAGCGCGGCGACGGCGTCGGGGACGAGCTCCTTGATGTCCTTGCCGACGTCGGCGGCGGCACCCCAGCCCTCGGCGGGCAGCAGGAAGTGCGGCACCCGCCCGGTGATCTCCTCGCTGTTCGAGACGGGCTCGGGGACGGCGGTGAGCCAGGTCTTGTCGGCCACCTGGCTGCGCCGGAACACCGCCCGGCGAGCACCGATCAGCGAGTTGCCGCGACGGAGGTGCAGGCCAAACCAGGGCGCGTGCAGTCCCTCCACCATCGTGTCGAGCCACAGCGAGATCTCCGCCAGCTCGACCGCGGTGGCGTTGAGGTCGACGCCATACACGTTGTGCAGCGCGAGGTAGGCCTTCACCCGCTGCAGCTCGCGGGGGTAGTCCTCCGGGTCGATCCTCTCCCCCAGCTCCTCCTGCCGTCGCTTGAGGTACTCAGCGGCGAGCTGGCGCACCGCCTCGATGGCGAACGCGCCCGACCCGAGCGCCGGCTCGCACACTGTCAGCCCGAGGATCTCCTCGGCCGTGGTCTGGCGGCCGTCCTGGTCGAGCAGCTCCTCCAGCGCCTGCCCGACGGTGAACCTGGTGAGCACCTCTGGCGTGTAGTAGGACGCGGACTGCTGCCGCTCGCGGCCGGCCAGCCGGAACACGAAGCTCCCTCTGCGGTGGAGCACGGCCTTGCGCTCCCCGGTCACCGGGTCCTCGGTGGTGACGAAGTCCTTCTCGTCGATGCCACCCGAGCGCTCCACCGGCACCAACCAGGAGCCCTTCGAGGAGTCACCGTTCTTCGCCACCTCGTAGAGGTCGGTCTCGGCGAAGCGGCCGGTGTAGGACATCAGGCCCTCGTAGACCGCGCCCAGCTGGTTGATCCCGAGCTCGGCGTAGGAGATGAACCCACGGTCGCGGCCGCGCGACTCCTTCGACAGCAGCAGGTGCTGCAGCACCTGCTGCAGCCGCGCGTTGCCCAGCCTCACCTCGTCGACGTGGGCGATCGCCTCGGGCCGGAACAGGTCCGCGCGCAGCGAGCGGAACCTCAGCGGGTCAGACAGGCCGTCCTCGTCCCCGGTCTCCGGCTCGTAGCCCCGGTCGACGAGGCGGAAGAGCACGCCGAGCGAGTCGTAGAGATGGGTGCCGTGCTCCGCCTGCGGCGTAGTCAGCGGCACCTGCACCAGCTCGCGCAGCCGGTCGATGCTGTAGCCCTGGTCGTACTCCGGTGCCCCGACCGGGAGCACCCCGAGCTCGGGCGACGCCTCGGCGTACAGCAGGAACAAGATGCGGTAGAGGTAGCGCAGCGCCTGCTTGGCAAGCGGCTGCGCCTCCTCCGCCGGCAGCGGCTCCAGGCCCAGCAGTCGGCGGCGGTCCACGACCTCGTTCGCGATGAGCTCGATCGAGAGCCGCACGCCCTCGCGTAGGTCCTGGGACACCCCGACCGTGTGCTTGACGGACTCCTCGAGGGTCTCGCTCCACCAGACGTTGCCCTCGGCGTCGGGCGCGAGGGACTCGGCCGACAGACAGGTGAGCGCGCGGTCGACCTCGCCACCCTTGGTGGCGTCGTTGCGCTCACACACGAGCTGGAGGTCGATCGCGAGGTACCGTCCCTCGGCCCAGCGCTCCTTCTCCGCTAAAAGCGCGACCCGGCCCGCCAGCACCAGCGCGAACGCCGGGCCGCCGTCGCGCACGAACAGCGTCGAGAGCAGGCGTGGTACCGAGCAAAGAACAGTGCCGTCCTCAAGCTCGTAGGGCTCGCTGAGGGTCTCGGCGTCCTTGTCCAACAGGTCCTCGACGGAGTCGACCGGCGAGGCCGAGACGAGGGCCGTCCCGGGGACGCCCTCGAGGCCGACGCGGCTCACCTCGTCCACGGGCCCGGTCGCCTCGTGCTCGAGGCCCAGCGCCGACCAGCCGAGGATCTGCAGCAGGTCGTGGCGCAGCTCCGCGGCCAGGCCGGGCGCCTCCTCCAGCTCGGCCAGCCGCGATAGCAGCTGGGACCGCGCCCCGGTGAAGCGCGTGCGCACCGAGTCGCCCTCGAGGGCGTCCCACTCCTTGCGTCGGGCGAGCACCCGCGCCTTGAAGGACTGGCTGGTGGCGTCCGTGGTCAGGTAGTGCTCGCTGATCCAGTCGCCTCCGACGAGGATGGCGTCGCTGGCGCTCACTGGGGACCTCCAAAGGCGGTGGGGACGACGACGAGCAGCGGGCGCACCAGGCGTTGGTCGGGCAGCAGCGAGGCGGCCACCTCGCGCTCGCTCTCCACCAGCGCGCGACGGTCCCGCAGCTGCAGCCGCTGCGCCTCCTCGTCGGCACGGGCCTCCCACTGGTGGACGCGGTCGAACCACGCCTCCACCCTCTTGCGCACCTCGGCCTCAGCCGCGTCGACCACGGTGCCGAGCACCTCGTGGCCCTGGGCGACCGCGGGAGCGACGTACGGCTGCAGGGTGTCGAGGTGGTCCACGGCCCCGGTGTTGACGGGCGTCCCGCCCAGGCCCACCGACTCCAGGGCGCCGCGCAGCGAGCGGTGCGGCTCGGCCAGCTTCAGGCCTTCGGGGGCGCCTGCTACGAACCGCGTGACGACGTAGGACGACGCCACCACCTGGCCGCGTCGGTTCGTCAACGTGCCGTGCAGCAGGACCGCGGGCTGCTCGACGGGCCCGCGGACCGCGAACACCCGGTTGCGGCCCAGCAGCGCGAGGGCCCGGTCAGCCGCCCAGTCGAGCACTGGGTGCAGCGTGGAGAGGTAGTGGGCCTCGGGCCACAGGGTGTGCTGCCCCTGCCCTCGGGCGGCCTGCAGGGCCTCCTCGCCGCGGCGCTTGGTGGTGGCCAGCCGCAGTCGCTCTGCGACGTTCCGGTCGCGGAGGTAGCTCTGCGGCAGCACCTCGAGGCGGCGGCGCAGGTCGGGCGACGGCTCGAGGTCGGCCACCTGGTAGGCGGGGTTCTCGCCCCAGGCAACGCCGTCGGGCCACCTCCGGCCCGGGGTGACCAGCACCTCGTCGAGCGTGTCACGGAGGAAGTCGAGGTCGGTGGCGTAGACGCCGGACGGCTTGTCGAGCTCGACGTCCTCGTCGTCGTCCGTGGCCCCCATCAGCCGGGCGAAGAGGTCGTCGAAGCTGTCGCCCTGGCCGACGTCCTTCACCTCGCGGACGACCTCGTCGAAGGACTTCTGCTCGGCGAGGACCCGACGGATCTGCTCCTCCTCGCGTGCCACGTCGTGCTGACCCATGAGGGAGGCCGAGTCGCCGAGCGCCTGGTGGGCCTCGTGCTCGCGCTCCATGAGCCGGGTGAGCACCCGGAGGTCGCCCAGCGACCCGTCGACGTCGGGGTCGAGCAGGAGTGTGGTGATGCGCGGGTTGTGCCGCTGGCCGTACCGGTCGATGCGGCCGTTGCGCTGCTGGATGCGGATCAGGCTCCAGGGGATGTCGTAGTGCACGAGGTGGTGGCACTGCAGGTGCAGGTTGACGCCCTCGGAGGCCACGTCCCCGGTCACCAGGACCCGGATCGGCGAGGACTCGAGCTTGAAGGACTCGACGACGTCCTGCTGCTCGGTGTCAGTGAGCCCGCCGTGGAGCACGACGACCTCGTCCGCGGCCATCCGCAGGTCCTTCGAGAGGCGGTCGCGCAGCCAGGTGAGGGTCGCGACCCGCTCGGCGAAGACGACGACCCTGGTCGGGCTGCCCTTCTTGACCCCGATCTCGGCGAGGTGCTCGCGCAGGGCGTCGTACTTGCCGCTCGGCTCACCGAGGGCGCGCTGGGCGAGGGCCAGGAGCCGGTCGAGCGCGTCCGCCTCTGCCTGCTCCGCGGCTGTCAGGTCGCGGCCGAGGCGCCGCCGGCGCTCCGACACCGTCGACACGAGGGCCGCGGGCGAGGAGAGGAACGCCTTCATCACGGTCCAGGGGAAGAGGGCCGCGTTGGCGCCCGAGTAGGGGCTCTGCCCGGACCGCGGGTGCAGCCACACCTCGTCGAGCTCTCGCGCGATCTCGTCCTCGATCGGCGAGGCCTTCACGACCTTGTTGTCTGGAGGGAGCCTCTCGGCCCAGTCGCCCCCGACGTGGGAGGCGACCTCGGGGCTGTGCCGGTGCCGGCGGATGACCAGCCGCTTGACCTCGTCCTCGACGAGCTCGCCGTCGGGCCGCACGGCGCTCGGCTCCAGCATCCGGACCAGCTCGGCGAAGGACTCCTTGCGGCCGTTGTGGGGGGTGGCCGACGCGAGCACCAGCGCGTCGGTGCGGCTCGCGAGGAGCCGGGCGAGCCGGTTGTTCTGCGAGGCGCCGGTGACGTTGTGGGACTCGTCGATGACGACCGCGTCCCAGTGCTGCTTGCGAAGGTGGCTGAGGTACCGGTCGCTCTTGAGGGTGTCGATCGAGATGATGACCCGCTTGTAGTAGGCGAACGGGTTGCGGTTGCCCGGGATCTTCTGGCGGATCCGCTGGATGCCGACGGAGTCCAGCCGCACGAAGGGCAGGGCGAAGCGGGTCCACATCTCGAACTGCATCTGCTCCAGCACGTGCCGAGGGGTGACGACAAGGATCCGCTCCCCACGGCCACGCCGCACGAGCTCGGAGAGGATCATGCCGATCTCGATGGTCTTGCCGAGGCCTACCGCGTCGGCGAGCAGGATCCGGGGCCTGAGGTTCTGCGGGTCGAGCGCCTTCCGCGCCGCTTCCAGCTGGTACGGGAGCGCGTCCGCGAGGCCCTGGGCCGCAACGGTCAGGGTGGGGTCGGTGACCGGGACGGCCGTCTTGCGCCGCATCGCCTCCAGCCACAGCCGGGACCGCCGGTAGCCGGGCGTGTCGTCGGCGACCACCTGCGCCTCGGCAGGGTCGAGCACCTCGATCCGGTCCAGGGCCGTCGAGAAGGTCGCCGAGGTGTCCCGCACCAGCTCCGAGAGCCCGTGCACGTCCACGAACCAGGCCCCGTCAGCGGACCGCTCCGTCCGCGTGACCAGCCACTCCTCGTCTCGCACCACCAGCACCGAACCGGGGCTCGGGGCTGGGCTCGTTTCCTCCGTCACTCCCACCACAGGCGCGACCATAACCCGACGCTCCGACGTCGGCGAGGCACATCCCGGGAGGATCGTGCCGCGATCACATCACCCCCTTGCTGGCCGGCACGGTCTGGACCTCACCGGCCCCAAGGCTCAGCCGGGGGTGGAGCAGTGATCGCGTCGAACCTCGTGCGGCCAGCTCGCATCAGGCCGGGTTCACCGACTGCGCACGTAGCTGGTCCGGACGAATGACGACAGCAAAGACTCGAGGGCGAGGCACTGCCCGCGTGCAGTCTGTTTCTGGCAGGCTCGGCGTCCTCATGAACGGGGAATCAGACTTGCGAGAAGGCCTCTACGAATCGGTAGTCACCACGAGCTTGGGACGGCAACTCGACGGACTCGTAGCCCTCGAGACTCAGATCGCCAAGGTCGATCCGGCCGACCAAACTCACGTGCTGGCGAGACATCTATCCGAGGCCATCCAACGTCGCTTGGCTGCGGAGAAGGACCCCGCGCGCAAGCTCGCGTTGGCCAATGAGCTTCTCGCGGCAGTAGACGCAGCCGTCCCGGAAGTCGCCGATCCGGTACGCCAGCTGCACGCAGTACGGCGGCCTTGCGCTCCCGGTACCGTGACTCGCTACCGAGACCGGCCCAAGACGCCTCTCAACGAGGCAGCCCTCCTAACGAACGCTCACGGTGAGCCGTCACTCGCGGCGGAGCTGAAGGCGGAGATCGACTCCGCCGACAGGATCGACTTGTTGTGCGCCTTCGTAATGTGGCGCGGCTTGAGACTGCTGGAGGGGCCTCTCAAGCAGGCAAAGGTCGCCGGCGTTCCGATCCGGGTCGTCACCACCACCTACATCGGCGGCACCGAACGCGAGGCCCTCGATCGGCTCGTGCGTGACTTCGGCGCCGAGGTCAAAGTGCAGTACGACGCCGCGCGAACACGCTTGCATGCGAAGGCCTGGCTGTTCCGACGCAACACCGGGTTCGACACGGCCTACGTCGGCTCGTCGAACTTGTCAACGAGCGCTCTTCTCGAGGGCGTGGAGTGGAACGTCCGCCTGTCTCAGCAGGCCACCCCTGCACTGCTGCAGAAGTTCGAGGCCACGTTCGACTCCTACTGGAACAGTTCCGAGTTCGAGGACTACCACCCAGACAAGGACCGCGACCGACTTGACGACGCCCTGATTGCAGCGAGGGGCGGCCGCTCGGGTGACCGCGTGACCATCTCCATTTCAGGCCTCGAGGTTCGTCCGTTTCCCTATCAACAGGAGATGCTCGACGCGATTGAGGTCGAACGCCTGGTCCACGACCGCCATCGCAACCTGGTCGTGGCGGCCACGGGCACTGGAAAGACCGTAGTGGCCGCCCTCGACTACCGACGGCTATGCCAGGGCGGTCACAGACCCCGACTGCTCTTTGTCGCTCACAGGCGCGAGATCCTCGAGCAGTCGCTTCGCACCTACCGCGAGGTTCTGGGCGACGGCGACTTCGGTGAGCTCTACGTGGGCGGCGCCCGACCCGAACGCTGGGAGCACGTCTTCGCCAGCGTTCAATCGCTGACTTCGTACGGCGTCAGCAACATCCCGAGGGACGCCTTCGACATCGTCGTCATCGACGAGTTCCACCACGCTGAGGCGCGCACCTATCGCCGGATCCTGGACCACCTCCAGCCGACTGAGCTTCTTGGACTCACCGCTACGCCGGAGCGCGCCGATGGGACCGATGTCCGGGCCTTCTTCGACGGGCGTACCGCAGCCGAACTGCGCCTCTGGGACGCGCTCGGGGCGGACCTCCTCTGCCCGTTCCATTACTTCGTGGCGGCCGACGGCACAGACCTCAGGTCGATCAGGTGGTCGCGAGGCAGATACGACGAGGCCGAGCTCAGCAACGTGTACACCGGCAACGACGCCCGCGCCCGCATCGTCCTGAACCAGCTTCGCGACAAGGTTTCCGACGTCGGCGCTATGCGGGCCCTCGGCTTCTGCGTGAGCGTGGCGCATGCGGAGTACATGGCCCAGGTCTTCAATGACGCCGGCATTCCGGCTCGGGCGGTCAGCGGTGCGACAGCGCGGGCGGAGCGCGATCAAGCGCTAGTAGATCTGCGAGGTCGCGCCGTCAACATCCTCTTCGCGGCGGACCTGTTCAACGAAGGCCTCGACATACCCGACGTCGACACGGTGCTCTTTCTCCGCCCTACAGAGAGCGCGACCATCTTTTTGCAGCAGCTTGGCCGCGGCCTTCGGCGGACGCACGAGAAGGCAGTTCTTACGGTTCTGGACTTCGTCGGGTATCACCGTAAGGAGTTCCGCTTCGACCAGAAGCTCCGCGCTCTGACAGGGGCTACCCGGACCGGCGTCGAGCGCCAGGTGAAGGATGGCTTCCCGTTTCTGCCCGCCGGTTGCTCAATCGAGATGGATCGACAGTCGCAGACTCTGGTCCTGGAGAACCTCCGCTCCCAGATCGCCAACCGCTGGCAGCAGATTGTTGCCGAGCTCCGT
Organism: Nocardioides sp. GCM10027114; assembly: GCF_042659625.1. Classification (NCBI taxonomy): domain Bacteria; kingdom Bacillati; phylum Actinomycetota; class Actinomycetes; order Propionibacteriales; family Nocardioidaceae; genus Nocardioides; species Nocardioides sp. GCM10027114. The sequence goes on along the minus strand of NZ_JBHSSS010000025.1, from coordinate 25,658 downwards.
TCCCATGGTGAGAGCGACCTTGAAGAGTTCCTGCGCGAATCGGGCGTCGAACTGAGCGACGTGCTGCGACGCGGAAGTCACTCATGGACACGACTGCGCCGCGACGCCGGCCTCCCCACGGCACCCGGCTCCGATTTGGAGGAGGCTTTGCTCAAGCGAGTCCGGGCGTTCGCCCACGTGGACGACCCTGACCGGGCCAGGGCGTATCGCGCGCTCCTCGCCGATGACGCTCGCCGCTACGACGATCTATCGCCCGGCGAGCAGCGTCTTGCTCGGATGCTCTACTACTCGCTGTGGTCCGACGGCGGCGGTCACGCGTCGTACTCTGCCGGATTCGCGGCACTTCGCGCGGAGCTGGCGACACGGCGGGAGGTTTCCGCTGTGGTCGACCTCTCCTTCGACGCGGCGAGGCACGTCTCATTGGAGCTCGAGGACGAGCTCGCTGACATCCCGCTTCGTGTGCACGCGCGCTATCAGCGGGAGGAGATCTTGGCTGCCCTCGACTTCCCTCGGAAGCCGAACAGCTTCCGCGAGGGCGTTTGGTACTCGGACGACCTCAACATCGACGCGTTCTTCGTGACGCTGAAGAAGTCAGAGGCCGACTACTCCCCCACGACCATGTATCGCGACTACCCGATCTCGCCCACACTGTTCCATTGGGAGTCGCAGTCGACTACGTCGGTGACCTCGAAGACGGGCCAGCGCTACCTGAATGGGACAAGCCGCGTGCTGATCTTCGCCCGCCAAGAGCAGAAGGATGAGTTCGGCACGTCTCCGTATCTCTTCCTCGGCCTGGCTCACTACGTGAGCCACTCGGGAGACCGGCCAATCGCCATCACTTGGCGGCTCGAGCATGCGATGCCGACTGATTTCTTCACAGTGGCGTCCGCGATTGCTCAGTAGGCGGGCATTCCACCCGGATGCCGGTCTACGAGCAACCGCAGTGTCCGTTGAAGTCGATGGGGCGGGCACACGACTGGCACACCAGCACGTTCGGCTGGTTGTCGTGTGGCACCGAGCGGAAGACCGGTGTGGTCGACGGCTTGAAGCGCGCCGGGGTGGGCGGGCCTGGGTGGCGCGCGGGCGTTGACTTCGGAAGGGCCGGCTTCGGCTTCTCCGGAGACGCTGTGGGCTCGGGCTCTGCCGTGTCAGCGGGCTGGTCCGGGCGCTCGGGCGCTTCCTCCAGTTGAGGCGCGGCCGGACGGTTCCCACCCAAGCGGGAGCGCAGCTCGGCGAGGTGTCGCGCCTGCTCCTCCTCGATGACCCCGCGGATGAGCTGGGCCTCGGTGATGTCGGTGGCCTCGGGGCTGGCGTCCGCCACCTCGCTGGTGGCGGCGAACTGTGCGAACAGCTTTTCCTTCAGCGAGAGCATGGCCATCAGGCGCTCGTCGACACTGTCCGTCGTGAGCAGTCGGTGCACCTGCACCGTCTGGACCTGCCCCATGCGGTGGGCCCGCTTGATGGCCTGATGCTCGAGACTGGGCTTCACCTGCGGCTCGCACAGCACCACCACCGAGGCCGCCTGCAGGTTGAGGCCGACCCCGCCGGCGACGATCTGGCTCACGAGGACGCCGGGTGAGGAGCTGTCGGTGAATCGGTCCACCTGGCGCTGCCGCTCGTCCGGGGAGGTGCCTCCGGTGATGACCCCGAGGACCGCGTCCCCGAGCCGCTCACGGATGGTCTTGATGACCTCGAGGTAGTAGGAGAAGACGAGGACCTTGCGGTTGTTGCTCAGCGCCTCCTCCACGACCTCCTCGAGCCGCTCGAGCTTCTGGGAGCGCCTCGGGTCCGCCACGAACGCCGTCTGCCGCATGGCGTTGAAGTCGCCCGCGCCGACCGCGTCCAGGTAGGCGGACTCCTCGTGGGACGACTGGTCGACCCAGTCCTCCACCTGCACGAGGTCGGGGAGCTCGGAGAGCACGTCGTCCGCGTTCCGGCGCAGGTAGACCGGCGCCACCGCCTCCCGGAAGCGTCGCGTGCCCGCGACCATCGACGCCGGGTCGAGGTCGTCCAGCACGTCCTCCTGGAGCACCTGGACGAGGCTCACGAACTCCTCGACCCGGTTCTCCAGCGGGGTCCCGGTCATGAAGAGCGCCCGCTCGGTGGCCTCGACGAGCTCCCGGACCGCGATGGACCGTTGCGCGTTCGGGTTCTTCACGAAGTGTGCCTCGTCCACGACGAGCATCGCCGGCACCGGATCGGTGAAGTCGTGCTTGGCCAGCAGGTTGAACGACGTGACCGCCACTCCGCCGCGCTGGCGCCACCACCGGAGGTCGCGCTCGCGGTCGCGCTCCGGACCGTGGATGCGGTGGACCTCGAGGTCGCTGTGCCGCCGGATCTCCTTGATCCAGTTGACCAGCACCGCGGGCGGGCACACGACCACGAAGTGTCGCGACCCGTTCGCGGCGAGGTGGGCCATCGCCGCGATCGCCTGGATGGTCTTGCCCAGACCCATTTCGTCGCCCAGCAGCACTCGCCGCTGGACCAGGGCGTATCGGGCACCGAAGGACTGGTACCCCCGCAACGAGGCCCGCAGGTCCTTCTTGAGCAGGCCGGTGTCCAGCACCTGCCGCTCGACGGCAGCCACGATCTCGTTCGGGAGGTGTCCCTGGACCGCGTCGACGTCGACGTCGTAGCCGACGATCTCGCCCAGCAGCCCGTAATACACGGGTGAGCGTCGCTTGAAGTCTTCCCAGGCCTCACTCGCCGCGCCGCTCGGCCGAGTCGCCGTCTCCCCCAGGAGCACGTCGATCCGGTGCTCGCGCACCCAGGCTGCGCGTTCCTGGAGGAACCGGGTCACGTCCCGACCGCGGCGGGGCGAGTCCCGGTGGATGATCGCCAGCTCCTCCCCCGAGGCGAGGGCCGGCCGCAGCGGCTGCAGGTCCGCGATCAGCGCCTCGAGGTCACCGCGGACCTCGTCGAGCCGGTCGTCGAAACCGAGCAGCGCATGGAGGCCGACGATGAGGTCGGACAGGAGCTTGTCGCTCTCGTCCAGGTCGATCCGCAGCTTCAGGTCGGCGAGCACCTCGCGTCGGATCGCCTGGGCGGTGCTGACCGCCAGTCCCGCCGACTGGTGGCTCATGCCTCGGACGGACGACAGGCCGCGCCCCCAGGCCAGGACGTCCTGCACGCTGGTGACGCCGGCGCTCTCGAGGGGACCGACTCTCACCTGCCCCATCGAGGCGGCGTGCAGCGTGTCGAGCTTCATCTCGGACAGCCGTCGATCGACCATCCTGGCCTGCACCGCTTCGAAGGCGGACTTCACGGGCGCCGCCAGCCGCTCCCGCGCCGAGAGCAGGTCCACCCCGCGGACCGCCACCGCATCGAGAGACCTGACCTCGTCCGCGGACAGCACCGCGCTGCTCGCCGGCTCCACAGCGCCCACTGCCGCCGCCAGTTCGGAGAACGCCTCCTGGAGGAGATCGCTCGGCGCGAGGGCTCCCCCGCCCCGGCTCAGGGGCTGGCCCGACGCGGCGGCGGTGACGTCCTCGGCGAACCCGGTCTTGTCGGCCCAGTCGAGCAGTGAGTGGACGGCGTTCGCGGTCGAGAGGGCCGCGGTGTCGTCCCGCCGTCCACGCCACCAGCGCGACTTCTGAGTGGCACTGCCCGCCATCAGGCGCTCCAGCTCGTCGCGCAACGGCCGCAGGTGTGGGCGAAGTGCCGCCAGCTGGCGACGCCGGACGAGCCGGACTTGCCGCGCGCTGCCGGGTTGACTGGTCGAACCCAGGTTGCGAACCGGCGCGAGCACCAGCCCGCGCGCGAGCCCCACACCCTCCGTTCCTTCGACGCTCCAGCTGGTCCCGCGCAGCTCACGCTCGGCCGCTCTCGAGATCTCGAGCTCCTCGGCGAGGAGCTGGTCCATCGCCTTCGTGAGGGCGCGGGCGCGCTCCAACACCGAGTCGACCGTCGGCCGCTCGGCGGACAGGGCGGTCTGAGTCATCCGTGCCTCCTCACCAGGGCTCCCTGGCGGAACGCCACAGGACGTTCCACGAGAGCTCGTACTCGTGCTGGTGGAAGTCCTCGGTCCGGATCCGCGCGAAGGGGTCGACGGCGTACCGCAGGGTCGCGCCACCGGCGCCGTTCCGCGAGGGCTGGACGAGCGCGAGGCGGTGGCGGTCGCCCAGGTTGCGGGCCTGCAGCACCTGGGTGCGCGTGACCCGCACGCCTCCGCCGTCTCGCGGTGCGTGGTGGACGTCGATCCAGCGGCTCAGACCATCTGGACGGGTGCTCCGCACCGTGGCCGTCCCGGCCTCGACCCACTCGCCAGGCTCGTGCCCCAGCTCCTGCTCGGCTGCGTGGACCAGGTCGAGCCCGCCGGGCGGCAGAACTGCCTCCTCGACCTGCGGTGACAGGAGGCGGACCGGCACGACGACCGCGCTGGCGAGCACACGGGGCGGACGGGCCACGACCCGGGCGTCGGCGGCCAGCTCCTCCAGCCTCCGAGCGAGTCTGGACTGCAGAGCCTGCACCCTGCGTGCGTCACGTTCCCGTCGCTGCGCGTCGTCGCTCCGCCGATTCCGTTCCGCTTCCGCACTCCAGTGGGCGATCTCCGCCTCGAGCCTCCTTGTGACCTCGTCCCGCGCGCGCTCAACGGCCGTCGTGTGGCTCTGCGCCACGCGACTGCGGTGCTCCCCGACGAGGTGGCGCATCGCCCACTCGGTGGCGAGCTCACGCCCCTGGTCCAGGAACGGATGGTCGGCCAGGACCCGGTCGAGTGCGCTCTCCTCCGTCGGCAGAGGAGACCGGTAGTCCAGGTACGTCGGCCCCACCTCGCCGTGGAAACCTTCGCCGTCGAGCTCGACGAAGGCCACCCGACGGGACAGCGTGTTGGGCGTCGCGTGCCCGTCGGCCATGTCGTGGCTGACGCCGAAGAAGACGCGGCACCGGCTCGCCCTGGGGTCGGGATCGACCAGGACCGCCCCCTCCCTCAGCACCTCGCGCCACTGGCGCTCCGCGACATCCGCGACGGCGTCGAGCAAGGGGTGCCCCGGGGCCACCAGTTCAGGGAGTACGCCGGGCTCGCCGGTTGTCCGCTGCGGGTCGAAGCTGACCACCTCGTAGCGGGACCGCACGATCGCGGCCGTCCCGCGGCGACCCGCGCTCCGCACCGCGTCCGGCACGAACCCGACGTCGTGGAACCCGTCCGGGCGGCGCCGCACGCGCCCGCCCAGCTCCTTCAGGGTGGACTCGAACCACGACGAGGTGAAGTACGGCTGCAGCTGGGTCCGACCGCCCGCGTCGAGTCGGTCCCGGGCCTGCTCGACGTCCACTTGCTCCAGCACCGTCTGGTAGAGCGCACGGCGCTCGACGAGCTCGGGGATGCCGGCGCTGACCCGCTCGTCGATGACCGTCTCGAGCTGCCTGCGGACGTCGGGGTCATCGCCGTGCCGGATGGCCTTCACCAGCAGGTCCCGCAGGGGCTCGCCCTCGAAGGCCTCGCCGAGCACGTCGAAGACCTTGCCCTGGTACGCCTTGGACTGCTCGGCCATCTTCGCGAGCAGTCGCCTGAAGACGTCACCCTCGCGCGTCCCGTCGGCGACCAGGTTCCACAGGTGGCAGACCTCGGTCTGACCGATGCGGTGGATCCGACCGAACCGCTGCTCGATGCGGTTGGGGTTCCAGGGCAGGTCGTAGTTGACCATCAGGTGCGCGCACTGGAGGTTGAGGCCCTCCCCCGCGGCGTCGGTGGCGACCAGCACCGAGGTCCCGGGGTCGCGGGTGAAACGGTCCTGCACGTCCCGGCGGGCGGGGCGGCTCACGCCGCCGTGGATCTCGACGACGGCGTCGGCGCGTCCGGGCAGCTCACGGATCCGCTGGGTCAGGTAGCGCAACGTGTCGCGGTGCTCCGTGAAGACGATGATCTTGCGGGGCCGTCCCTGGGCATCCTTCGTGAGCTCGTGCTCCTCGAGGATCGAGCGCAGCTCGGACCACTTCCGGTCCTTCCCGGCTCTCCTCACCTGGGTCGCGAGGGTGACCAGCACGTCGAGGCTCGAGATCTCCACGTCCAGCTCGGCCACCGTCCGGGCCGCGCTCGCGGCGTCGACCAGGGCCTCCTCGTCGTCCTCCAGCTTCTTCAGGTCCTGCTCGAGCCACTCCTCCTCATCGAGGTTCCGCGTGTCTACGGAGCCGAGCTCCGGCGCCTGGGCAGCTCCGCCGGACGCGAGCTCCTCCCGGATGCGGGTGAGCCGGGCACGCCGGCGCTCCAGGCTCCGCAGGATGGCCTCGGGGCTCGAGGCGAGACGGCGCTGCAGCACGGTGAGTGCGAACCCGACGGTGTACGCCGCGCGGCCGTCGCCCTCGCGCTTGAGGCGCTCCGCTCGGTTCATCTCGTGACGGACGTAGTCGCTGACCTCTTGGTAGAGCCGCAGCTCGAGGTCGGTGAGCGTGTAGGTCACCGTCTGGGCCCGACGTTCCGGGAACAGCGGGCGGCCATCCATGGTGAGCAGCTCTTCCTTGAGCATCCGCCGCATGAGGTCGGTGCCCGGGGCCAGCGACGATCGTCCCCGGCCTTGGAACCTGTCCTCGTCGAGGAGGGCCAGGAACGCCTGGAACGCGGAGGCGTCACCCGCGTGGGGGGTCGCGGTCATCAGCAGCAGGTTGCGCGTCAGCCGGGCCAGTCGCTTGCCCAGCGTGTAGCGCTTCGTAGGGACGAGCTCGGTGCCCGCGTAGCGGGCGGACATCCGGTGCGCCTCGTCGACCACGACGAGGTCCCACTCGGAGCGGTCCATCTGCTCCATGAGCTCGTCGTTGCGGGACAGCATGTCCATGCGGGCGATAAGCAGCGGGTTCTCCTCGAACACGCTCGCGCTCACGGTGCTGGCGATCAGCTCACGCGAGAGGAGCTTGAACTGGAGACCGAACTTCTCCCAGAGCTCGTCCTGCCACTGCTCGACGAGCCCGCCCGGCGCCACGATCAGGCAGCGCTCGAGGTCGCCCCGAAGGACCAGCTCCTTCACGTACAGGCCACACATGATCGTCTTGCCGGCACCGGGGTCGTCGGCAAGCAGGTAGCGCAGTGGCGTACGGGGCAGGAACTCGCCGTACACCGCCTTGATCTGGTGCGGGAGTGGTTGCAGCGTCGAGCTGGACACCGCCAGCATCGGGTCGATGAGGGCGGCGTGCTTGATGCGGAGCGCCTCGACACCCAGCTTCCACAGGCGTGGGTCGGCGCCGAAGCGGCGATCCCTGCCGGGGGCATCGACGCTGAGGACCGCCTCGTCTTCCCGGTTGACGAGCCCCTCCGCGGTCGCTCCGGTCGAGTCGCGGTAGGTGATCTGGAGGAAGTCGCCTCCCACCCACGACGTGGACACGATCTCGACGGCCTCGGCGGTCAGGCCCCGGACGCGCAGCCCGGGCATCAGCTCCTCGAGCCTCATGCTTCCAGCACCTCCATCCACTCCCCGACCTGAGGTCGGGTCCCAGGTGCGCCGGCGGCTCGCTCCCAGAGCAGCTCGAGGCGACGGACCTGCCCGTCGGTCAGACCAGGAATCGAGGTCGGGACCCTGAACGTGTCGGGCCGCTGCGTGCTCACCGAGACCAGCAGCTGGTGGGCGAGGACGGCGAACTCGAAACGGTCCTCGTCGAAGGACTCCGCACGGTGCGCTCCGCCGGAGCTCACGTTGACGAACTCTCCGCCCAGGCGTCTCACCGCGGCCGGGTGCAGCCACAGGACGGCAGGTCTGGGGTCGAGCGCACAGGCGAACGAGGTGAGCGCAACGCCGGAGGTCAAGCAGTCCCGTGCGTGCAGCGCGCCCAGCAGCCCGCCCACGAGTCGCACCAGCTCGATCCGGTCGAAGGGGTCCGCCTGGCCCAGGATCTGGTCCAAGGTCCGAGGAACGAGTGCTCCCTCCTCGCTGGTCACCATGAAGCGCCGGTGCGGCGCGGCAGCGGCGTACGCACGGTCGGCGGCACGGCGCACCGGTAGTAGGGCTTCAGCGGGCTCGCCGCGCAGCGCAGCCGACACCTCCCGCTCTGCCTCGCCCAGGTCGTGCAGCACCTCGTCGAGCACGACCGCCGGCAGCGTGGCGGTGTGGGTCGCCAGGTCTCGGGCGACCATCGGCTGGGCGCCCGACCCGAGCTCGTCTGATGCTGGTCGGGCTAGGGGCGGCGGGGCGTAGCCGCCCTCCACCTGCTCGTAGTGGACGTGCGACAAGTCGTCGAGAACGGGCTCGGGCGCCGCGGGCGGGGCGGCCGCAGGCGCGGGCTCGGCGTGTACCGCCGGCGTCGGGGCCTCGGCGACGGCTGGCTCGGGTTCGGCGGTCTCGCCCGTGGGAGCAGCCGACGGCGACGGGCGCGGCTCTACTTGATGCCGAGGCCCGCTCGGCTCGGGACGCACCGTCGGCTCGGGCGGTGCCGCTGGCCCGGGAGGTGCCACGGGCTGGCCGGGGCTCGCCGGCTCCCGCACGCCGGGCTGCGCGAGTCGTGGCCTCGCCGGGCCGCGTGCCGGCGGGACCGGTGGAGTGGCCGGCGACGGAGTCGGATCGGGCCTGACGCCGGTCTCACCTCGCGACGGGGTCGGTCGTTCCCGGCGGTCGGCGGGTCCACCGCCGACCAGCCGCCTGAGCAGTCGGACCAGCCAGGTCACGATCGGCTACCCGTCGCCCCCGTCGGGCAGGAGCCCTCACGGACCATCACCGGTTCTCGCCCTGCCTGAGGAACAGGAAGATCTCCAGCCGGGCCTTCCCCAGCGGCAGCGTTCCATCCCAGAAGGCACGCGTCGGGACCTTGCCGCGGAACACCTTCTTGTCGGCGCAGCCTAGCTCGCGGCCGATGGCTCGGGCTACGTTCTGCCCCGACGTCACCTCGGGGGCCCCACCGAAGATGAGAACGAGTGCAGCACGCTCCCCACGGACCGGCCCGAGCCCCCGCTTGACGCTGGCGCAGACCGCTCGCCGTTGGGGTGGGGTGAGGGACAGCCCTCTGGCAAGCAGCGGACCGTTCACGTCGACCAACACGGACGTCGGCTCGGTCTTCATGCCGACGATGGGCGGGATCTTGGGCTCGGGCTCCGGCGGAGGCGGCGGCGTATAGGCAACCGCCGAGCCGAGCCCGACGATGAACAGAACGAGCAGCAGGTCCGCGAACACCCACCCGGCCACGGACTCGACAGTGAAGAGGCGACCACGCCTGCCTGCATCGGCGGCCATGTCAGGCGCCGGTCACGACACCGTCGGTGTCGCTCGCCAGGGTGAGTCGCCGCAGCATCCGCTCAGCCGCGTCGCGGGCGCCGCTGAGTTCGGAGGCCTGTCCCTGCAGCGCACCCTCGTGACGCAGCAGTGCCGACTCGATACCGTCCACAGCCGCACGGATGTCAGCGATGGCAGCGATGAACTCGGCCCGGGTGGTGGCGTTGTCGTCCGTCATGGCAGCGATCTGCTGGCTGAGTGAGGTCGCGGCCTCGGCGTTCCTCGCGGCGCTGGCACCGATCCCGTCGACCGCGCCGTGTAGCGAGTCGCCAGCTCGACGGATCCCTTCCACGGCGTCGTCACGGAACTCCGCGAAGCGCACCCCCATGGCCGACTCGAGCTCGGACAGCGACTCGCGCAGACCGTCCCGGAGCTGCTTCGCCGCGTCGTCGGCCGAATTCTGGGCGGCGCGCACGGTCGAGGTGACGTTCTGCTCCAGCTGCGCTGCGGCCGTGGTGACCTTCTGTTCCAGCTGCGAGGTGGCGGACGTGACGTTCTGGTCGACCTGCGACATGGTCGCGGTCACTCTCTGCTCGACGGCCGCCATCGACGACGTCACTGCTGTCTCGACTGTCTGGAGGGACGTGGTGACCGCGGTCTGGTGCCGCTCCGCGGTCGTGTTCAGCTGCGTCTGGAGCTCCGCGGCGCTCGCGATGAGGCGCTGGGTGTCCTCCCCCGCCCTCTTCGCCGACTCCACCAGCTCACCGACGCTGGAGCTCACCGCGGTCGAGGTCTCGGTCAGCTCGACGATGACGCGCCGGGCGGCCTCGTGTGCCTCCCGCAGCTTCTTCATCGACGACTTGATGATCCCCTCGACGCGCAACGGGTGATTCGCGCGGCGGGCGCTGAGGATCACTTGGGCGCTGGTCAGCACCGCCACCAGCTCACGCTGCGCGTCGCGGGCAGCCTGCTCCTCACTACGTACGTTGTAGCCCGCCACCAGGCGGTGAGCCACCAGGCTGAGGATCGCGAAGGCGATGAGAAGCACCGACCACATGCCCATGGGAACCAGCTGGTGATCACCCGTCAGCCGGCCCTCGAAACCGGTGGTCCAGAGCGACAGGAACGTCCGCCCCTCCGGCTCCTCTCCCGCGCGGATCATCTGCTCGTACGCGTCCGAGGCCCGGTGGAAGCTCAGCCAGGTCCAACCGACCGGAAGAAAGACCGAGACGCCGGCCAGCACGCCAAGCAAGCGTTCCACGACGTTCCTGTGCCGGAGATGGGCGGTCGAGTTCGCCGGGAAGGCCGCGAACAGGTCCACATCCGCCCAGCTGTCGCCCTCCGGCGACGCGATGTCCGCGGCGAGAGCATTGAGGTCCTCGGCCCTGCTGTCGAAACGCGGGTCTCGGGCCAGATCGCGGAGCTGGTCCGCGCAGCGCCTTGCTTCCTCGTCAGACATGAATGCCGCCCCCGATCCGGCCTCCCACAGTCGGCCCCACCTGTTGATTGCTCTCCGAAGCCGGGCAGCACGAGACGCCCCCAGCACGAATCAGTCCCCGCGGACGACCCTAAAGCAAAGTTTCATCGCCCACCGAGGTTTGCCCGAGAAGGTTGGCTGGACCGGCGGCTCACCCGATCTCGCCGATCAGCGCCAGACGTATCCGCACTCGTTGCAGCGGAAAGACCGCGTCCTCGCCGGCTTCTCGACGCTGGCCTTGTTCCCTGCGGCGTCGACAAAGTGGAATCCGTGTCTGTCTCGCGTGGGCGGCTCACAGTCTCGTGACCCGCAGTCGACGCAGATGACGTCTTCTTCTTCGTTGTAGTAGCTCATGCCCAGCGCACCCCCGTAAGCGCGACGACGGATCAGGCTTCGCCTGCCATGTTCCTCCTGGGACAGCGAATGCGACAGGATCGTGATCCGTTCAACCATCACCCTCGGATCACCGAAGTCTCAGGTTCTGGGTCGATCCGCCGTCTCACTAGACGTCAGTTCCAAGCTCATCAAGCGCGTCAGTCCGACGCAGGGGTTCCGCTTGACATTCGCGTCAGCTCGATGAGCAGGTCGCGATGACTGGCGATGTCATCCTTGGTGAGGCGGATTCGGTACCGCCCCCAGCGCTTGTCGTACTCCATGCGGTCAATGCCTGCTTCGTCCAGGCGCACGGTGAGTTCGTCTGTCCGCGGGATGCGGAACTCAGCGATAAGGAAGTCCTTCCGTGCACGGAACGTCACGAAGTTGTCCACTACTCCGCTTCGCGTGAGCCCCATGTAGAACTTGTTGTACTTGAGGGCCTGCCCAGGAGTCACTTCGTTGACCAGGGCAAGCATCTTGTCTGCGAGGGCCACTGTGGCTGGTGAGCCCTTGGCTTCCCAGTACGCGCGGTCGGTTGCCTGCCCGGGTTCGTCCTCTTCCTCCGTCCCGAGCGCCATAAGGTCCAAAACGGTCATAGCGTTCAGGGTGAGGACACCCCCGACCTCGAGGGCACGCATCTGCACGGCAATCAGGGGGATTGACTTGTTGAACAAGTTGATGACGTTCAGAAACCGGCTGGTGATGTCTTCCGCGACGAGCACGGCGACGTGCTCGTACTGCGGGTAGCGAGACTTCTCGATGTCCCAATATTCGATGGTGCGGATGATGTGCGCCTCGTCGGTGGCTCCGAGCTGGATCTCGACCTCGTATCGGGTGCCCGTGTCGGGGTCGGACAGAAGAAGATCAAGACGTCCGGCGCGAGGCTGGCGACGTTCAACGTCTTTCACGATGAGGTCACCGAGACCGAGGATGGTGGCGTCTTCCGCTATGCGCTCTTGCAGCCACTTCTCGTTGTAGACCGGGTGAGCCTTGAGACTGACGGGGGTCGCTTTCTGGTACTGCACTGTTGGCCCCTCCGTCCGCTCATTCGCAGGGATCGATCCCGGCAATGGGGCTGTCGCGTTTGCGTGTATGGGCAGGCTAGCTGCCCGGCCGGCAGCGCGCCGACAGACGCAGCTCTGACTGCTATGCCTCGATTCGACAATCAACAGCGTCGGCGCGGCGAAACTTGTCGCGAAACCGCACCGATCTCGCCCACGGCATCAGCCCAAGCACCGCGCTCGTGCCAGCAGGCGAGCATCCCGCCCCGCGGCGCTGATCCGGCCTCAGCTCGAGCTCGACTCGAGTCGTCCGATGGCCAATGAACGGCACGAAGGGCCGGGACCCGCAGGTCCCGGCCCTTCGAGGCGCGTCCATCAGACTTGTCGAGCAAAGAGCGCGGAGAGAGCGCCCTGGCTTGAGATCTGGCTCAGCTGCAACCGCTGGTGCTGCCGCAGCCCTCGCAGACGTAGCAGGAGCCGGCGGGGCGCATCTTGGTGCCGCAGGTGAAGCAGAGCGGGCTGTCGACGGCGGTGCCGGTGATCTTCTCCAGGAGCTCCGCGGAGGTGTGGGCCTCCTTGGGGGCGGGCTTGGCGGTCTCGACGATCTCCGCGTCGACCGTGTTGGTCTCGACGGGCTCGACCTCCGTGTGGTCGCTGTCGGCGCTCCGCGACGACGTGGTGCCCCGCGCCGCTTCCACGAGCTCGGAGGCGGAGCCGGTCTCCTCGAGGGGCTCGTAGGAGCCGGTCTCGAGGTGGCGCTGGCGCTCCTCGGCGGAGTAGATGCCCAGGGCCGAGCGGGACTCGAAGGGCAGGTAGTCCAGCGCGAGGCGGCGGAAGATGTAGTCCATGATCGACTGCGCCATCCGCACGTCCGGGTCGTCGGTGAGGCCGGCCGGCTCGAAGCGCAGGTTGGTGAACTTCGAGACGTAGGTCTCCAGCGGGACGCCGTACTGCAGGCCGATGCTGACCGCGATCGAGAACGCGTCCATCACGCCGGCCAGGGTCGAGCCCTGCTTGCCGAGCTTGAGGAACACCTCGCCCAGCTCGCCGTCGTCGTGGGCACCGGAGGTCATGTACCCCTCGGCGCCACCGACGGTGAAGCTGGTGGTGCGGGACGTGCGGGACTTCGGCAGCCGCTTGCGGGTCGGCGCGTAGACGATCTTCTCGACGACCTTGGTCGCCTCCTCGACGGCCTCGGTGACCTTGGCGGACGCGGACTCGCCCTTGTTCTCGCCCTTGCCGGACGAAAGCGGCTGGCCCACCTTGCAGTTGTCGCGGTAGATCGCGGTCGCCTTCAGGCCGAGCTTCCAGGACTGCAGGTAGATGTCCTCGATCTCCTCCACGGTCGCCGTCTCCGGCAGGTTGACCGTCTTGGAGATGGCGCCGGACAGGAACGGCTGGCAGGCCGCCATCATCCGCACGTGGCCCATCGGCTTGAGCGCGCGGGCGCCCATCGCGGTGTCGAAGACCTCGTAGTGCTCGGTCTTCAGGCCCGGCGCGTCGATCACGTGGCCGTGCTCGGCGATGTAGGCGACGATCGCCTCGACCTGCTCCGGCTGGTAGCCGAGCTTGCGCAGCGCCCGCGGGATCGTCTGGTTGACGATCTGCATCGAGCCGCCGCCGACGAGCTTCTTGAACTTCACCAGCGAGAAGTCGGGCTCGATGCCGGTGGTGTCGCAGTCCATCATGAAGCCGATGGTCCCGGTGGGGGCGAGCACCGACGCCTGGGCGTTGCGGAAGCCGTGCTCCTCGCCCAGCGTCTGCACGTCGGCCCACGCCTTGGTGGCGAGCTTGTGGACCTGCGCGTCGGCGACGTGGAGGGTGCGGACCGCGTCGTTGGCGGCCTGGTGCTTGCGCATCACCCGCTTGTGGGCGTCGGCGTTGCGGGCGTAGCCGGCGTACGGGCCGACGATCCCGGCGAGCTCGGCCGAGCGCTTGTAGGAGACGCCGGTCATCAGCGAGGTGATGGTCGCCGCCATCGCCCGGCCGCCGTCGGAGTCGTAGCCCAGGCCCATCGCCATCAGCAGCGCGCCGAGGTTGGCGTACCCGATGCCGAGCTGCCTGTAATCACGAGTAGTCGCGCCGATGCTCTCGGTCGGGAAGTCGGCGAAGCAGATGGAGATGTCCATCGCGGTGATGATCACCTCGACGGCCTTGGCGAACAGCTCGGCGTCGAAGGTGTCGTCGTCCTTGAGGAACTTCAGCAGGTTCAGCGACGCGAGGTTGCAGGACGAGTTGTCGAGCGACATGTACTCCGAGCACGGGTTGGACGCGGTGATCCGGCCGGTCTCGGGGTTGGTGTGCCAGTCGTTGATGGTGTCGTCGTACTGCAGGCCCGGGTCGGCGCACTCCCAGGCGGCCTTGCTGATCTTGCGGAACAGCTCGCGGGCGTCGACCTTCTCGATGACCTCGCCGGTCATCCGGGCGCGCAGCCCGAACTCGGTGCCGTCCTCGACCGCGCGCATGAACTCGTCGCTGACGCGGACGGAGTTGTTGGCGTTCTGGTACTGGACGGAGGTGATGTCGGCGCCGCCGAGGTCCATGTCGAACCCGGCGTCGCGCAGCGCGCGGATCTTGTCCTCCTCGCGCGCCTTGGTCTCGACGAACTCCTCGATGTCGGGGTGGTCGACGTCGAGGACGACCATCTTCGCAGCGCGGCGGGTGGCGCCGCCGGACTTGATGGTGCCGGCGGAGGCGTCGGCGCCGCGCATGAAGGAGACCGGGCCGGAGGCGGTGCCGCCGGAGGAGAGCAGCTCCTTGGAGGAGCGGATGCGGGAGAGGTTCAGGCCGGCGCCGGAGCCGCCCTTGAAGATGAAGCCCTCCTCCTTGTACCAGTTGAGGATCGAGTCCATCGAGTCGTCGACCGAGAGGATGAAGCAGGCCGAGACCTGCTGCGGCGACGGGGTGCCGACGTTGAACCAGACCGGGGAGTTGAACGAGAAGTACTGGTGGGCGAGCAGCCAGGTGAGCTCGTGCTCGAAGACCTCGGCGTCGGCCTTCGACTCGAAGTAGCCGTGCTCGATGCCGGCCTTCGTGTAGGTGTGCACGACCCGGTCGATGAGCTGCTTGAGGCTCCACTCGCGGGCGTCGGTGCCGACGGCGCCGCGGAAGTACTTGGTGGTGACGATCGTGGAGGCGTTGACCGACCAGAAGTCGGGGAACTCCACACCGCGCTGCTCGAAGACCGCCTCACCGGTCTTCCAGTTCGTCTGCACGACGTCGCGGCGCTCCCACGTGATCTCGTCGTACGGGTGGACGCCCTCGGTGCTGAAGACCCGGTCGATCTTCAGCCCGGTCCGGGCTCCGGCGCCGCTCACCGTCTCGGTCATGGATGCTCCTCTGCTCCCCTGGTTGGTGCTCTGGCTGATGCTCTTCATGCCCTGCTTGATGCTCTGTTTGAAACTGGGCTGGCGTCGTCTCACGTGCTCTCGGTTCTGCAATCAATGGTGGCTCCGGCCACCGACACAGTTGGTTCGCCCGGCGCATGCAGCTTCCCCACTACACACGCCGGGCGGTCTGGGTCAGCCCGTCGGCGCGGGCTGAGGGGGTGGGGCGTCGGCGAGCTCCGCGGGGGAGTCCGGCGTACGACGCTCCGCGCGCAGCAGCGCGATCTCGTGCTCGAAGTCGTCCACGGACTCGAAGGCCCGGTAGACGGAGGCGAACCGCAGGTAGGCCACCTCGTCGAGCTGGCGCAGCGGGCCGAGGATGGCCAGGCCCACCTCGTGGGCCGGGATCTCGGCGGCGCCCTCGAGCCGCAGCGCGTCCTCGACCGCCTGGCCGAGGCAGGCGAGCTGGTCCTCGGTGACCGGGCGACCCTTGCAGGCCTTCCGGACGCCGGAGATCGCCTTCGCCCGGGTGAACGGCTCGGTCGCGCCGGACCGCTTCACCACGCTGAGCTGCATCTGCTCCACGGTCGTGAACCGCTTCGTGCACGCCGAGCACTGCCGGCGGCGGCGGATCGAGGACCCGTCGTCGGCGACGCGGGAGTCGAGGACCCGGGTGTCGGTGCTGCGGCAGAACGGGCAGTGCATCCGGGGCCTCCTTCCGGGGTCGACGAGGACACCCCGAGGGGTGTGCGGTGGGTTGTGGAAAACAGTGCTGTTGCTGTGTAGAACAACCAGTCACCTGTGGGGCTTCCGCACCAGCTTGTGAACTAGATGTGGATAACTACACCGGTGTAAGTACTAGATGTTGTGGTTACCGTACGCGCCAACCCCAAGGCCGTGCAAGCGGAACGCGGCAACTCGAGAGGCCCAGATCACACCCTCGGTAAAGTCGCAGGTCAGCGGCTTGTCGCGGCCCGGAAATAGCCCGTTCGGACTATGCGGCAGGGGCGGGTCGCGGGGGTGAGAATGGGGGTGCGCGGGGTCGCAGGAGGAACGTGATCATGACCTCGTCCCGGCACTACGTGATCAAGGGGTTGAGCGACCACCAGCGGCGGGTCCGGGTGTGGTCCGCGCGGCCGATCCCGTTCGAGACTCCCCCGGCCGCTCCGTGGCTCCGAGACCTGGTCGACGACCTCCGGGACGCGCTCGCGCAGGTGCACGTCACGGCCGACGAGGCGCTGTGCGGCTACTACGACAGCGCCGAGGACGTCGCCTGCGACGTGGAGAACCGGCTCTTCACCAACCCCGGCCGCGCGATCCCGCCCGTCGCCCGGCTGCGGTTCGAGCGGGGGCCCGGGACGCCGCCGGGGGCGCCGTCCGCGCTGGACGGGGCGGGCGAGCGAGCGTTCTACGAGTACGACGTCGACGGCCGCTGGCACCACTGGCGGCCGGACGCGGTGCTGGTTTCGTGGGAGCGCCTCGAGCACCGAGGGCGAAGCGACGACACCGCCAAGCCGTGGTGGGTGACGATGCGCCGGGGGATGGTCGGCGACCAGGTGCACCGCCCGACCGAGGTCCATCAGCCGCCGGAGGAGTTCGGCGTCCGGCTGGTCGTCCACCTGCCGGCGGGCCGCAGGCGCAGCGCCAAGGCGGTGAGCGAGCAGGTCGTCGACGGCGTTCTCGCGGCCTTCCACCCGGTCCCCTCCCCCGCGGCCGTCGCCGACCCGCTGGCCGCTGCACTGCCTGACGAGGAACCCGAAGAGCTCCGGCTGCTGCTCGATCAGGAGCCGTGGCCGCTGCTGTTCACCTCACCAGCGCTGCGGGTGAGCCCGCGTGGCCGGGTCGTGGTCAGCCCCGAGGACCACCGCTGCGTGCTCGGCGACGTCGCCGTCCGGGACGACTCCACGTCGCAGGGCGTGCAGCTGAGCGGCGCGCTGGTCACGGTGCGTCGAGTCGAGCCGGCCGACGCCTGAGCGGTCAGCCGGCGGAGGTGCGCGGGGCGACCACGTCGAGGGTGAACCAGGCGGTCGTGCCGACCGCGTCGCGCTCGGTCCCCCAGCGGTCGGCGAGGGCGTCGACGAGGGTGAGGCCGCGGCCGAAGACGCGCAGCGGGTCGTCGTCCGGGACCGGCCGGTGGACGGGGGCGTCCGCCTCCACCGGCGGGCCGCCGCCGTGGTCGCGGAGGACCACCGTCAGCACGCCGCCGTCGAGCCCGACGGTCAGCTCCGCGCTCGCCCGGGCGTGCATGATCACGTTGTTCACCAGCTCGGAGAGGCACAGCTGGGCGTTGTCGGAGATGTCGTCGTCGACCGCCCACTCGGCCAGCCGGCCGCGCAGGAACCGGCGGGCCTCCCCCGCCGACTGCGGGTCGTGGTCGAGCGAGCAGCGCGCCACGTGCCCCTCGGCCTGCAGCCCCACGCCCCGCACGTCCGGGCGGGGCGACCCGTGCCGGCCGCCGGCGGCGGCGGTGACGCGGCGTACGGCGTCGGAGATCCGGCGGGCGGCCGAGTCGTAGACCCGCCGCTGGTCGTCGGTGAACGCCTGGTCGGTGTCGAAGAACAGGATCAGCCCGCCCAGCGGGGCGCCGTTGCCGGGCAGCGGGACCGCCGCCATGGCGCGGGTGCCCTCGTCGCGCTGCCGGGCGACGACGCCGGCGAACCGCTTCTCGAGCTCCTCGAGGCTGCCGATCTCGGGCCGGCCGGTCCGGGCGACGGTGTTGAGCGGGACGTCGTCGTAGGCGTCGATGTGGCACCACGGCAGCAGCCCCGGCTGCAGGCCCGGGCCGACCCAGTCGGACGCCAGGAACTGCAGTCGCCGGCCGGCGCCCTCGGTGAACGCCACGCCGGCGCGGCGGACGCCGGGAAGCAGCGCGAGGTGGGTCAGGCAGGCGCGGGCGACGCCGTCGAGGTCGGCGGTCGGGGCCAGCACCTCGTCGAGCCGGGCGACGTGCGCGACCGAGGCCCGGAGGGCGTCTCCCCCCGGATCGTAGAGCGACCGCTCCATCCCCACCCCATCAGGTTAAAGGACCTGCGTTCTCGCCGGTCCACCGCAATCCGTGCCCGGTCATGGGTCATGATGTGCCGGTGGGTCAGGGAGGAAAGCGGGTGGGACCGCGCAAGAGGCGGTCGTCGTTCGACGCCGCCCTGCTGGGGCTCGCCCTGGGGGTCACGCTGCTGGTGGTGGCCTGGGGCTACCTCGTGAAGGCGGCCATCGACTTCGGTACGTCGGCGCGCAGCGGCGAGCCCGCCGCGTGGGCGTTCCTGGGCCTCGCGTCGCTCGGCGCGGTGGCCTGCCTGTTCGTCGGGCTGATGCTGGTCGCCCGGATCACCCGCCGGCTCGGGATCACCCGTGACCCCGAGGAGGGGCCGCTGGCGCCGGTACGCCGGATCGAGCTGCGGGCGGACGTCACCGAGGCAGCTGGGGACACCGCGGACGACACCGCCGAGGTCCCCGTGGCGCGGCTGGCCGGCGGCCGCCGCGCTGCCCGCTGACCGCTGGTCCTGCTGCTGGTGCCTGGCCGGGGGCGGCCGTCAGCCCGGCACGCGGGCGGCGGCGAGCACGTCGCGGAACTTCTCGTAGCGCGCCTCGACGTCCTGCCGGTCGCCCTGCTGCGGCACGACCTGTCCGGCCCGCTCGCGGACCAGGTCGGCCTGCTCGTGCAGCGCGTCGTACTGGTCGGCGGTCGCGGCGCTGAGCACGATCTCGGTTAGCGCCTCGAGCAGCCGCAGGTAGACCATCACGTGGTAGTCGGCCGACTGCCGGATCGGGTCGTAGGCCTCGCGCACCAGCCGGTGGAAGGTGATCGGCGCGCCCATCAACAGCCGGGTCGTGCCGTCGGAGTCGGCGAGGGCCCGCGGCGGCATCTCCTCGCCGGCGATGTCGCAGAGCCCGGCGGCGAGGTGGTTGACGCAGGCGCAGCCGGTGAACGGGTCGTTCAGCGACGGCGAGAGCGCCCGGACCGCGACCTCGGTCAGCTGGGCCATCGGGAACTCAGCGTCCTGGCCGTGCTCGCGCCGCGACCCGAGCCGGAAGGCGCGGACGATGTCCTGGAGCAGGTCGGTCCCGACGTCCTCGCCCGAGCCGTCGCGGCGCCAGACCGTGACCAGCGGGGTGGACGCGACGGCGAACTTCCCGGGGCGGGTCTCCAGGCGTAGCAGCAGGTCGTGCTTCGCCGCGATGGCGAGGAGCCGTTCGACGTCGATGGACTGCACGTAGCCGGGATAGCCGGGGCGGGCGTGCCACTCCTTGCCCTGCGGGTTGAACAGGTCGGGGTCGGAGGGCCGGGCTTCGGGGAACTCGTCGAGGTTCGGGAAGAGTCGGGTGGCGCGGTAGTGCAGGTCGCGGGAGATGGTCCGGGTCAGGCTCATGACCTGGATCGAGGTCGCGATGTGGTGGATGAAGTAGATGAGGACCAGCACCGCAGCCACGGCGAAGACCATCGCCAGGCTGACCGAGATGTTGGGCACCCGGCCCGGGCTCATCCGGACCTGCCGCTGCACCAGCACGGCGTACAGGAAGACGGCGAGGAAGGTGCCGATCGTGGCCTGGTTGCCGCGGTCGCGGACGAAGTTGGTGAGCATCCGCGGCCCGAACTGCTGGCTCGCCAGCGTCATCGCGACGATCGTGATGGAGAAGACCGTCGCCGCGACGGTGACCATCGAGGCCGACACCGTCGACAGCAGCACGCGCGCGCCGTCGGGGCCGCCGTTGTAGAGCAGCCCGCCGACCGTCCCGGAGAACTCGTCGTCGATGTTGAGGGTGATGTAGGCCAGCGCCGCGGCCGAGACCGTCATCAGCACCGGCAGGAACCAGAAGCTCGCGCGCAGGCTCTCCGCCAGGTCGTGCAGGCGCGTCCTCACATGGCCTCCTCGGCGTCGCCCCACCCGCCCCTCCGACGGGCACCCTCGGCAACCTATCGCGCCCGCGGTCACGTCCGGCCCGGATCGACCGGCCTGCCCCACCCGGCCTGCCCCACCTGACCAGCCCGTCCGGGCTCTGGCGGACGGTTGCGGAACGGGACCAGACTCGGCCGGAGTAGCAGCCGGAACCGCCACACATCCGAAGAGCCTGGCCCGCAGGGGCCGGCCTCGAGCGAGGAACGAGGCGGAAGGCATGCGGCACCTCAGAACGACACTCATGGCTGCTGGAGCGGCCGTCCTCATCTCGGCTGGGCTGGCGCCCGCGCCGGCCAGCGCGGCGCTGCCGCCGGACGTCGAGATCACGTTCACCGGCGAGGCGACGGGCGCCAAGCCCAACGGGTACTCGAGCGCCGAGGCGCCCAACGTGCAGTTCTTCGACACGGTGGGCGCCGATCTCCAGGTCGATGACTTCGGGGTGCAGAGCAACGGGCTGGGGCTGTTGGCGGTGGGGGACGACGCCAGCGCGATCGAGATCCGCCTGCCGAATCCGACCACGGGCATCAGTCTGGCCTTCGGCAACGATGACCCGGGCTTCTCGGACAAGACAGACCAAGCCCAGCTCAAGGTCTTCCGAGGGGCCGACCTCGTCGGGACCCGAACCATGACCATCAACTCGAACGACGAGATGGATCAGCGCATCGGGATCTCGGGGACCGACCTCTTCAACCGGGCGATCTTCCAGTACGTCGACGCCGCCGGAGCTCCCAACATCCTGTGGGAGCTCGTGGACGACATCCGGATCGAGCCGATCTGCACCGTGCTCGGCACGCCGGGCAACGACCTGCTGCTCGGCACCGCGGACTCCGACGTGATCTGCGGCGACGACGGCAACGACCGGATCCGGGCCTTCGGCGGGGATGACCTGATCTTCCCGGGCGACGGCAACGACCGGACCCGGGCCGGCGGCGGAGCCGACTTCGTCCAGGACGCCCGGGGAGCGGACCTGATCAAGGGCGGCGCGGGCCCCGACGACGTGCGCGGCGCGGGCGGTCCCGACGATGTGTACGGCAACGGGGCTCGTGACCGGCTGTTCGGCGGTCCCGGGCCGGACTTCCTGAACGGCGGCGCGGCACGTGACCGGTGCGACGGCGGCGTCGGCAAGGACCAGCAGAAGAAGTGCGAGCGGAAGCGACGGATCCCGTAGGGGGATCCGTCCTGGACGCGACTCGGGCGGGACCGCCTCTTCCCCAAGAGCGGTCCCGCCCGTCGTCTTCCCCTGATCCGCCGGCCGGGGTCGAGGCGGCCGGCGGACGACTGTGGTCAGCCGGCGCTGGCGCCGGTGACGGGAATGCGCAGCTTCTGGCCGGCGAGGAGCATCCCCGAGTCGAGCCGGTTGAGCCGCTGGATGCGCTCGACCATCGCGTTGACGTCGCCGTCGACGGTGACGGCGGCCGCGAGGTCGTAGAGCGTGTCGCCCGGGGCGACCTGGACGACGGTGGTCGGCTCGGCCTGGCCGGGTCGCTCGGTGGCGACCGAGCCGGCGCCCCAGAAGAAGCCGAGCAGCAGCACCATCGCCAGCGCGCCGAGGAGCACCACCACACGGCCGCGGCGGGTGAGCCGGACCTGGCCGGGCTGGGCTGGGCGGGTCTGGGCCGGGCGCGCGCTGCTGACCGGGCGGGCCGGGCGGCTCGGGCGGACAGCGCGGAAGTCGCGGGCCGGGACGGCGGTGGGGGCGAACGAGATGCTGCTCATGAGGACCTCCTGGGGAAGCGGCGGTCAGCCTTCGGTCGGTGACGAGGGACTGTCTAACCGCGACCACCGACAAGCCGGTTTGCCCGCCTCCGGGGCTGGTCGTCGATCAGACGTTCGATCGATCACGTGTTCGAAGGTAGAGCAGGTGTTCGAACAAGATCAAGCAACACGCCGAACAGATGTTCGAGCGTGTCGCGGCTCGACTTCGGCCAGGGCCCTGCGCGGGTGCGGGGATTTCGAGGCTCGGCGCCGGCGCGCCTCGCACCTCAACCACCGGTGCCGCTCACCGGTGCGGGGCGGCGACCACACGGTGGTCGAGCCCGTCGAGACCTCACCCCACGCCCACGGGCGCCGGTCCATACAGCGGCGGATATTCGGAAGCGTCGGGACGCTCCGCGTCCTAGCGTGCTGCTCCCCCGACCCGCCCTTCACGGCCCGCGATCAGCGGCGCCCTGGGGAGCACCCGGGGGCTGTCAGGCAGTGCGCTGCCACGGCCACCCATCCCCGGCCTCACCCGGGGGTGGGTGGTTCCGTGTCAGGCCCCTCTGAGCCGGGCGCGCTCCTGCTTCGCGATCGCTCGCTTGCCCATCAGCTCGAAGAGCCCCAGCGCGTGCCGCGACACCGACGGCGCGAGCCCGCTGGCGCGCACGAGGGCGCCGCGCCAGCCGGGGACGGACAGGATGACCCGGTTCGACCCGACGAGGCCGACCGCCTCGCGGGCGACCTCCTCGACGGTGAGGATCCGGCCGCCCGAGTGGGCGAGCCGGGAGCCCAGCGAGTCGTGGGTGTGCCCCTCGGTCAGCATCGCCGTCTGCACCACGTCCGGGCAGACGGCGTGCACCCGCACCCGCCGCGGCGTCTCCAGGTCGACCGACGCCGACAGCGAGACGACCGCGGCCTTGGTGGCGGCGTACGCCGCGTAGCCCGGCACCGGGCAGAGCCCGGACAGCGAGGCGGTGTTGACGATGTCGCCGCCCTGCTCGCCGAACGCGTCGATGGCGGCGCGGGTGCCCCACATCGTGCCGAGCAGGTTGACCTCGACGAGCCGGCGGACCTGCTCCTCGGACTGCTCCGCGAGCCGGCCGTCGTCGCCGACGCCGGCGTTGTTGAACCACGCGGTCAGCACGCCGTACGACGCGGCGGCTTCCGCAGCGGCGCGGTGACCCTCGGGGTCGCGGACGTCGTGCGCGAGGCCCTCGGCGGCACCGACCTCCGCGGCCGTCTCCGCCGCGGCCGCACCGTCGACGTCGGTGACCACCACCCGGTGGCCGCGTGCCACCATCAGCTCGGCGATCCCGCGCCCGATGCCGCGGGCCCCTCCAGTGACGACGCAGCTGGTCTCCGCCCTGGTCTCCATGGGCGAGGAGTCAACCAGAGCCCTGCGCCCGTGCGGGGATCTCGAGGCTCGGCGCCGGGGCGCCTCGCACCTCGATCACCGGCTTCGCTGCGGGCGGCGGCGGTGCGGCGTACCGTCCCGGGCATGACCGGCACCACCGTCACCGACCCGCGGGTCGGGCCCGTCGAGGACAACCTCGTCGACTTCACCACGGTGCTGGCGTCGATGCCCGGGATCGGCACCGACGACCAGCCCGACGCGCTGACCTACTTCTGCGACGTCCCGTTCCCGCTCTACAACGGCGTCGTCGCGGCGCGCTTCCCGGCGGACCGCGCCGCGGAGCGGACCCGCGCGGTCCTCGGGCCGTTCCTCGAGCGCGGCCTGCCGTTCTCCTGGGTGGCGACGCCGTCGCACACCAGCCCGGGGATCGAGGCCGCGCTGGTCGAGGCCGGGCTGGAGGTGGACGTGGCCCCCGGCATGCACCGCCGGCTCGACGGCCCTGACCCGGACGTCGCGCTCACCCCCGGGCTCGAGATCCGCCGCGTCGGCCCGGGCGACCACGATCGGCTGCTACCCGTGCTGTTCGAGGTGTTCGGGTTCCCCGACTTCGCGCAGCCGATGATGACCCGGGCGATGACCGAGCTGCCGACGGACCGGATGAGCCACGTCCTCGCCACCGTGGACGGGGAGCCGGTCGGCGGCGGCACACTGTGGCTCCACGGCCGGGTGGCCGGGCTCTACAACATCGCCGTGCTGGAGCCCTTCCGCGGGCGCGGAATCGGGTACGCCGTCACGGCGACCCTGCTCGACCTCGCACGCGAGCGGGGGTGCACCGAGGCCGTGCTGCACTCCTCCGACCTGGGGCGGTCGGTCTACGAGCGGCTGGGGTTCGTCGAGGTGTGCCAGGTGCCGCAGTACGTGTGGTCGCCGGAGTAGGCGCCCTGCTCCTCTTCCGGGGTTTCGAGGCTCGCTGCGCTCGCACCTCAACCACCGATGCCACTTAGGCTCACCGCACTTGTGCGCAACCGCAGGTCGGAGGCCGTCCACCAGCTGCCGTTGCGCACGCGGGCACCATCAGCCACAGGTCTCGACGGGCTCGACCGGCGTACCTCGGCGCCCTGCTCCTCTCACCGGATCCGCCGGCGTAGCAGATCGGGCCGACACGCCTGTTCGAACAGATGTTTGAAGTCCGGGGCTCGGCGCACTAGCGTTCTTCGTGACGGGTCGGGGACCGCCGGGTTCCCGCACCCAGCCGAGCCCATGCTGACCGGAAGGCACGACCCATGGCGAAGAAGAAGGTGTCCGAGCTGCCGGACGGCCCGCCCGACGCGACCGGCCTGACGCCGCGCCAGCAGCGCGTCCTCGCCCACATCAAGGACTCCATCGAGAAGCGGGGCTACCCGCCCAGCATGCGCGAGATCGGCGAGGCCGTGGGCCTCACCAGCTCCTCGAGCGTCGCCCACCAGCTCAAGGTGCTGGAGGAGAAGGGGTTCCTCAAGCGCGACCCCCACCGGCCGCGCGCGATCGAGGTCTTCCTGCCCGAGGTGATGGCGGCCCGCCGCTCCATCAGCTCGGCCGACGAGTCCTCGATCGACGAGACCGGGGTCGGCGACGCCGCGCCCGCCGCGTCGTACGTCCCGGTCGTCGGCCGGATCGCCGCCGGTGGCCCGATCCTGGCCGAGGAGCGGGTCGAGGACGTCTTCCCGCTGCCCAAGCAGCTCGTCGGCGACGGCCAGCTGTTTCTGCTCGAGGTCGCAGGCGACTCGATGGTCGACGCGGCGATCTGCCACGGCGACTACGTCGTGATCCGGCAGCAGCCCACTGCGGAGAACGGCGAGATCGTCGCGGCCATGATCGACGGCGAGGCCACGGTCAAGACCTTCCAGAAGAAGTCCGGCAAGGTCTGGCTGCTCCCCCACAACGAGGCCTACGAGCCGATCGATGGCACCAACGCCACGATCCTCGGAAAGGTCACCGCGGTGCTGCGCCGCGTCTGACCCCAGGCACCCGACCCACACGGACGGCGCCCGGCCGCTCACCTGAGCGGCCCGGGCGCCGTTCGTCTTGTACGGCCGCGCGGAGGGCCCGGGACCTTGTCCCCGACCTCGCGCGGGGGCCGCCCCACTATTGGGTACCCGCCCCCGGATCCGCCGACCTCGCGCGCCGGACCGACCTCCACTGGAAGGGTCGCCTGCGCGCGGAGGTGCCCATGGACAAGAGGTCCGTCGTCTCGGCTCTGGTGGTGACCACGCTCGCCACCTCCGTCGGCCTGACCGGGGCCGCCGCCGACGACGGCCGCGCCGACCGGACTCCGCCGGCGGCGACCGACCGGGCGCGCGCCGCGGCCGCCGCGCTGGACCGGGCGACGGCGCTGCTGACCGGCGCCGACCGCGCGCCCGACCGCGCG